>NZ_JBHWYY010000028.1:0-50434 GCF_042728595.1 Isoptericola sp. NPDC060185
GCGCCCCCGCCCCCCCCCCCCCCCCGGGGCTTCGCCCCCCCCCACTCGGGCGGGTGGGTTGGGGGCGGTTTTTGGCCCCCCACCCCCCCCCTCTCCAGGGCCAAACGCCCGCTCACAGCACCAGGGCGGTCGCTCGCTCACGGCACCGGGCGGTCAGGCGACGACGACGGACTCGTCGCCCTCGGGGAGGGAAACGGTGACGCGGTCGCCGCGCACGAGCTGGCGGCCGCGCCGCGTCTCCACGTCGCCGTTGACCTGCACCTCGCCGTCCGCCACGAGGTCGCGCGCGTGCGTGCCGGACTCGGCGAGCCCGGCGAGTTTGAGGAACTGGCCGAGGCGGATCATGTCGTCGCGGATGGGGACGTCGGTGGCGGCGCTCATGCGTCCATTCTCCGGCAACCGGGCCCGGAAGCCGACCCGCGCTGCCTAGACTGGCGGGGTGATCCGACGCATCGACCTCCGCGGGCAGGAGCTGGCCCGCACCGAGCTGCTCGGGGTGCTGCCGCGCCCCGAGATCGGGGTGGACCAGGCGACCGCGGCCGTGGCCCCGATCCTCACCGCCGTCCGGACCCGGGGCGCCGCCGCGCTGCGCGACCTGGCCGAGCAGTTCGACGGGGTGCGCCCGGAGCATCTGCGGGTGCCGTCGGCCGCGCTGGCGGAGGCCCTCGAGCAGCTCGACCCGCAGGTGCGGGCCGGGCTGGAGGAGGCGATCCGCCGCGTCCGCGCTGTGCACGCGGCCCAGGTGCCCACGGAGCACACGACGCGGCTGGGCCCGGGCGCCGTCGTCCGGCAGCGCTGGATCCCGGTCCAGCGGGTGGGCCTCTACGCCCCCGGCGGCCTCGCCGTCTACCCGTCGTCGGTGATCATGAACGTGGTCGCCGCCCAGGAGGCCGGCGTACCCGGCCTCGCCGTCGCCTCGCCGCCGCAGAAGGACTCCGGCGGGCTGCCGCACCCCACGATCCTCGCCGCGTGCGCCCTGCTCGGCGTCGACGAGGTCTACGGCGTGGGTGGCGCCCAGGCCGTGGCGATGTTCGCCTACGGGGCCGCCGGCAGCGAGCCGCAGGACGGCGCCGTGCTGTGCGAGCCGGTGGACGTCGTGACCGGGCCGGGGAACGTCTACGTCGCGGCCGCCAAGCGGTTGGTGCGCGGCGTGGTGGGCATCGACGCGGAGGCCGGGCCCACCGAGATCGCCGTGCTGGCCGACGGGACCGCCGACCCGGGGCACGTGGCGCTCGACCTCATCAGCCAGGCCGAGCACGACCCGATGGCGGCGTCCGTCCTCGTGACACCGTCGGTGGAGCTGGCCGGCGCCGTCGAGGCGCGGCTGAGCGACCTGGTCGGCGCCACGAAGCACTCCGCGCGGGTGCTGCAGGCCCTGAGCGGCCCGCAGTCGGCGATCGTGCTGGTCGACGACCTGGACCACGGCCTCGCCGTCGTCGACGCCTACGGCGCCGAGCACCTGGAGATCCAGACCGAGGACGCCGCCGCGCTCGCGGATCGGGTGCGCTCGGCCGGCGCGATCTTCGTCGGCCCCTGGTCCCCGGTGTCGCTCGGCGACTACATGGCGGGCAGCAACCACGTGCTGCCGACCGGGGGATCGGCGCACTTCTCGAGCGGTCTCGGGGTGCACGCGTACCTGCGCTCGGTCCAGGTGGTCGAGTACACCCGGGACGCGCTCGAGGAGCTCGCGGACCGGATCGTCGCCGTCGCGGACGACGAGGATCTGCCCGCGCACGGCGAGGCCGTGCGCGGCCGCTTCCTCTGACGGCAGGGCGCCCCGACCGCACGGGGCGCCCTCTCCTCGGGCTAGCGGAATAGTGTGCCAAGCGTCACGCGCCCGCCCGAGGTCGCGTCGGAGGCGCGTGCGAGCATGGGCACATGCCCGCCCCGCCTCCTCGCCTCGACCCCGTCGTCGTGGGTGGCATCGTCGGGACAGCCACGTTCCGGCGCGCCCAGGGGTACGAACGCTCGGGAATGGTCTCGACGTGGCGGTGGGACCCCGACGGCCTGGTCCTGACCTCGCGCGTCGCCGGGAGCGGCCCGCAGCCGTACACGTGCCGGGTGACGTTCGAGGTCGACGCCGGCGGGCGGTACACCTGCGTCGCCTCGTCGTGCACGTGCCCCGTCCGCGCGGAGTGCAAGCACGTCGCGGCCACGCTGCTGCACGTCGGCCGACGTGCTGAGGCGGCGGAGGGCGACGGCCACGGGGACGACGGGGCCGCGGCGGCGACGGGCTGGCGGGGCCGACTCGCGACCGTGACCGGCGGGGTCCGGGGCCCCGGGACGCGGGAGTGGGCGGTCGCGGCATCCGGCGGGGTGCTGCCCGTCGCGCTGCGCTTCCGCCTCGACGAGGCCTTCGGCGACCTGCCACCACAGCTGTCGGTGCGTCCCGTGGTGCGCGGCCGCACGGGGTGGAAGGTGGCGCCCGAGGCGAGCTGGGAGGCCCTGGCCACCGGGCTCTACGCGTTCGCCGACGTGCGCGCCACGCCCGCCCCGGCGGTCCGCCGCTGGTTCGCCGACCTGGGCTCCGCCCTCGCCGACGGCGGTTTCGGCCGCGGGCGACAGGCCTGGCGGCCGCTCGCTGCAGGAGGGCGCGGCCTCTGGGCCCTGCTGGCGGAGGCCGCGGACCTGGAGATCCCCCTCGTCGCGCACGGTGCGCGGGACGAGGTGCACCTGGCGGCAGGAGCCGAGGCCCGGCTCGTGGTCGGCTCGGCCGACGACGGCGTGCGGCTCGACCCCGTGGCGGCGTTCGACGGCACGGATGCGCCGGAGGGCGCCGCGCTGGGCACGGTCGGCGACACGGGGCTGTACGCCGTCGAGACGAAGGGGAAGCGTACGGTGCTGCGCCTCGGCCCCACGGCACGCCGGCTGTCCGACGCGGCGCGGGAGCTCGTGGTCGTGGGCCGCGTGGAGGTCCCGGCGGGCGACGTCGGCGAGCTGTACGCGGAGCACCTCCCCGTCCTGCGCCGCGCGCTGCGCGTGCTGTCCGACGGCTCGGTGACGCTGCCCGACCCGCCGCGCCCGGTGCTCGTCGCCGAGGTGGGCTTCGCGACCCCCGAGCGCGCGCTGCTCACCTGGGCCTACGAGTATCCCGCGCCCCCGCACCTCGCCCCCGCCGCCCCGCCGCGCCGCGTGCCGCTCGAGGGAGCGGCGTCGGACCCGCTGCGCGAGCCGGACGTCGAGGCGGAGATCCGCGCCAAGGCACAGGCCGCCGTGCGCGGCGTGCCGGGCTTCGAGCGGTTCGACCTCGCCGCCCGCACGGAGCTGCGGGGCCTGGACGCCCTCGACCTCGCGCACGGCGTGCTCCCCGTGCTCGCGGCGGAGACCGACGTGCGCGTCGAAGCCTCCGATGTGCCGCACTACCTGCACCTCGACGCGGCCCCGCGGGTGGTCGTGTCAGGCGCCCCCTCGGGCGACTCCGACTGGCTCGACCTCGGCATCGCGGTGACCGTGGCGGGCAAGGAGCTGCCCTTCGCCCGCCTCTTCACCGCCCTCGCGCGCGGGGACAAGCGGCTCCTGCTCGTCGACGGGTCGTGGCTGCGTCTCGACCAGCCGGTGCTGGGCCGGCTGCGGGAACTCATCGTCGAGGCGACCGAGCTGAGCGACCGGCCCGGCCGCGCCCGGGTGAGCCGGTACGACGCGCACCTGTGGGGCGAGCTCGAGGACGTCGCCGACGTCGTGGAGGCCGGCGAGGCGTGGCGCCGCTCGCTCGCCGGGCTGCGGTCGTTCGCCGCCGGGGAGAGCGCGCCCGAGCCGCCCGCGGTGCCGTCGGGGGTGCGCGCGGAGCTGCGCCCCTACCAGCGGGAGGCGTTCGAGTGGCTGGCCTTCCTGTGGGGGCACGGCCTCGGCGGGATCCTGGCCGACGACATGGGGCTCGGCAAGACGGTCGAGACCCTGACGTTCCTCGCGCACGCCCGCGCCGCGGCGCCGGAAGCGCCGCCGTTCGTCGTCGTGGCGCCCGCGTCCGTCGTGGGGAACTGGGTGGACGAGGCCGCGCGCTTCACCCCGGACCTGCGCGTGGCGGCGATGCCGGCGACGTCGCGCACCCTGGGCTCGCACGTGGCGGACCTCGCGGCGGGCGCGGACGTCCTCGTCACCTCCTACGCCGTCTTCCGGCTCGAGTACGACGCTTTCGACGCCCTCGCCTGGAGCGGGCTGATCCTCGACGAGGCACAGGTGGCGAAGAACCCGCGCACGAGGGCGCACGAGACGGCCCGCCTGCTCGACGCCCCGTTCAAGCTCGCGATCACGGGCACCCCGCTCGAGAACAACCTGCTGGAGCTGTGGGCGCTGCTCGCCGTCGTCGCGCCCGGACTCTACCCGTCGATGCACCGCTTCCGCGCCGAGACGGCCCGCCTCGTCGACGCCGCGGCGACCGACGACGACCCACAGGTGGTGGCGGCGGGCAACCGTGCGCTCGCGCGGCTCAAGCGCCGCATCCGCCCGCTCGTGCTGCGCCGCACCAAGGAGCAGGTGGCCCCCGAGCTGCCCGAGCGCACGGAGCGGGTGCTGCGGGTGCCGCTCACCGCGGACCACCGCAAGGTGTACGACACCCACCTCCAGCGCGAGCGGCAGCGCCTGCTCGGGCTGCTGGAGGACTTCGAGGCGAACCGGGTCGCGATCTTCCGCTCGCTGACCACGTTGCGTCGCCTCGCGCTCGACGCGTCGCTCGTGGACGACGCGTACGCCGGCGTGGGTTCCGCCAAGCTGCACGTGGTGACCGACGAGCTGGTCGAGATCGCCGCCGAGGGCCATCGGGCGCTCGTGTTCTCCCAGTTCACGTCGTTCCTGCGCCGCGTGGAGGCGCGCTGCGCGGCGGCGGGGCTGCCCGTCGCCTACCTCGACGGCGCCACCCGCCGGCGCGCGGACGTGATCCGCGGCTGGAAGGAGGGGGACGCCCCGGTGTTCCTCGTGAGCCTCAAGGCGGGCGGCGTGGGCCTCAACCTCACCGAGGCGGACTACGTCTACCTGCTGGACCCGTGGTGGAACCCTGCCGCGGAGGCGCAGGCGGTCGACCGCACGCACCGCATCGGGCAGACGCGCCGCGTCGTGGTGACGCGCCTCGTCGCGCAGGACACCATCGAGGAGAAGGTGATGGCGCTGGCCCGGCGCAAGGCGGCGCTGTTCGACGCCGTCCTCGACGACGCCTCCGGCGCCTTCGCGGGAGCGCTTGCCGCAGCCGACGTCCGCGGGCTGCTCGAGCCGTAGGGCACGGAGCGGGTCCGGCGCGGGTGCCCGGGCACGGGAGAGCCCCCGGTCCCGGTGGTCGTGACCACCAGGCCCGGGGGCTCTGTGCGCGAGAGGTGCCGGCTCAGCCGGCGAGCCTCACTTCGCGGGGTTGGTGCCCTTCTCCCAACCCACGTTCTCCACCGGCTGCAGGCCGAAGAGGTCGAGACCGGTGTAGGTCTCAGGCGTGAGGTTGGCGAGGCCCTTCGTGGCCATCGAGATCCACGGGCCGTTGTACAGCGGCAGGATGCCCCAGGTCTCGGAGATGATCTCCGACTCGAGCTTCATGCCCGCCTCGGTCTGCTCGTCCTCCGTGGGCAGCGAGGACACCTGCTCGGCGATCTTCTTGTCGATCGCCTTGGTGCCGGTCGCCGACAGGTTCAGGCCGGAGTCCGAGCAGTACAGCTGGCACATCCAGGCGACGCCGTACGGGTCGCTGGACGAGAAGCCGAGGATGACCAGGTCCCAGTCCTTGGTGGACAGGACGGTCGAGAAGTCGCTCGCGGGGCGCTTGTCGATGTCGAGCTTGAAGCCGATCGCGGCGAGCTGCTGCTGGATGACCTTGGCGCGGGCCTCGGTGATGGGCTCGTCGCCGAAGATCGGCATGCGGCCCTCGAACTTCTCGCCGTCCTTCTCGCGGACGTCGCCGTTCTTGACCCAGCCGGCCTCGTCGAGGGCGGCGTTCGCGGCGTCAGCGTCGAACTTGTAGCCCGCGTTGGCCAGCGCGTCGACGTAGCCCTTCTGGAACGGGAAGAGGTTCAGCGAACCGGCGTCGGGCTCGGTGTAGTCGAGGCCGTTCCACATGACCTCCTTGATCTGGTCGCGGTTCACGGCCTGGAAGATGGCCTTGCGGACCTCGAGGTCCTTGAACTGCGGACGCTCGGCGTTGAGCTCGAGGAGGTTCGTCGCGGTGCGCTGCGCCTTGTAGGTCGCGGCGTTGTCGACGTCCTTGAGCTGCTCGAGGTTGTCGGCCGTCAGGTTGTCGACGTAGTTGACCTCACCGTTCTGGAAGCCGTTGACGGCGGCAGTGGGCTCGAGCACGCGGAACGTGACCTTGTCGAGCATGGGCTTCTCGCCCCACCACTTGTCGTTCGGCACGAACGAGATGACGCCGCCGTTGAGGTCGAACGTGTCGATCTTGTACGGGCCGGCGCCCCAGTCGGCGTGCGCGTCCTCGATGTAGCCCTCGTTGAAGACCTTCGGGGAGTTCACGGCCGGGTTCATGAGGTGCCAGAACAGGCCCTTGGTCCACGGGAACTCGGACTTGTACGTGACGACGGCCTGGCGGTCGTCGACGCCCTGCTTGACCGACTCGATCTGCGAGTAGCCGTCCGTGGTGCTCGGGACGTAGCCCTCCTCGGTCGAACGGTTGGCCTTCCAGGCCAGCTCGTACGACTTCCAGGTGATGGGGCTGCCGTCGTTCCACACGGCCTTGGGGTTGATCGTGTAGGTGACGACCGTCTTGCCGTCCTTGACCTCGGTGGTCCAGTCGGTGAGGTAGTTCGGGTTCGCCGACGCCTCGCCCTCCGGGGTCATGAGGATCATCTGGGGGTTGTACCACTCCCAGATGGTGGCCGTGTCGACCGACCCGTCCGAGTGGTTCGGGTTCATCTGCGGGGTGATCTCCGTCAGCGGGAAGGTCACCTCGCCACCCTGCTCGAGGTTCTCGCGGGGCTGCGGGTTGTAGTCCGCGCCCTCGACCGTCTGGGCCTCGGCGGTCGGCTTGTCGCCGCCGCCGCCGTCGTTGCCGCCACCGCCGCAGGCGGTGAGGGCCAGGGCAAGCACACCGGCGACGGCGACGCTGCCGACCAGTCTCTTCTGCAGCCTCATGGGTGCTCCTTTCGCGCCTCGTGGGCGCTGTACTTGTTGGTGGGGAGTGGTGATGGGTGATGAAGCTTCGTCAGCGGTGGTGGCAGGCGTTCACATGGACGCCCGTCCGGCCGCTGAGCGCGGGGACCTTCGTGTCGCAGGCGACCCGCTCGGAGTCGTCGAGCGTCTGGTAGAGCGGGCACCGGGAGACGAAGGCGCAGCCCGCGATGGTGTCCGTCGGGCTCGGGAGGTCGCCCTTGAGCACGATGTGCTCGCGGCCTCGCTCCACCACCGGGTCCGGCACCGGGATCGCCGACAGGAGCGCCTGCGTGTAGGGGTGCTGGGGGTCGTCGAACACCGCGTCGACCTCACCGTGCTCGACGAAGCTGCCGAGGTACATCACGGCGACGCGGTCCGCGATGTGCCGCACGACCGACAGGTCGTGCGCGACGAAGAGGTACGAGAGGCCGAGGCGGACCTTGAGCTCGTCGAGCAGGTTGATCACGCCCGCCTGGACGGACACGTCGAGCGCGGAGACCGGCTCGTCGAGCACGACCAGCTTCGGGTTGGTCGCCAGGGCGCGCGCGATGCCGATGCGCTGCCGTTGGCCGCCGGAGAACGCCGCGGGGAAGCGGTCGCTGTGCGCGGGGTCGAGCCCGACCAGGCCCATGAGCTCGTCGACGCGGGGGCCGACCTCGGCGTGCGGGGTCCCGACGGTGCGCAGCGGCTCGGCGATGACGTCGAAGACGGTCATGCGCGGGTCGAGCGAGCCGACCGGGTCCTGGAACACGATCTGCACGTCGCGGCGCAGCTGCCGCTCGGCCCGGCCGCCCTTGATGTCGGACACGCTGGTGCCGACGATCCGGATGTCGCCGTCGTCCTGCGCGGCGAAGTCCATGATCTGCAGCAGCGTGGTGGTCTTGCCCGACCCGGACTCGCCGACGATCGCCATCGTCTCGCCCTCGCGGATGTCGAAGCTGACACCCTTGACGGCGTGCACCTCGCCGACCTTCTTCTTGCGGAAGGAGCCCTTGAGGAGCGGGAACGACTTCGTGAGGTTCTCGACCTCGAGCGTGGGCTTGCGCAGGTCGCGCGGCACCTCCTCGAGCGTCGACGCGGGGATCTCCGGGACCGGGTACACCGGGCCGTCGTCGATGCGGCCCGCGCGGATCTCCTCCGCGCGGATGCAGGCGGCGCGGTGGTCGGGCTGCCCCGCCACGGCGACGAGCTCCGGCTCCGCGGTGCGGCAGGCGTCGGTCACGATCGGGCAGCGCGCGGCGAACGGGCAGGCGTCGGGGAGGTCGACCAGCAGCGGCGGGGCGCCCTTGATGGGCACGAGCGGCTGCTTCACGGACTTGTCGACGCGGGGGATCGCGCCCAGGAGGCCGATCGAGTACGGCATCCGCGTGTCCGCGAACAGCGTCTCGACGGGGGCCTGCTCGATGGCGCGGCCGGCGTACATGACGACCACGTCGTCCGCGATGTTGGCGACCACGCCCATGTCGTGCGTGATCATCATGACCGCGGCGCCGGTCTCGCGCTGGGCCGTCTTGATGAGGTCCAGGATCTGCGCCTGGATCGTCACGTCGAGGGCCGTGGTCGGCTCGTCCGCGATGATCAGCTTCGGGTTGTTCGCCATCGCGATGGCGATGACCACGCGCTGGCGCATGCCGCCCGAGAACTCGTGCGGGAACGACTTCACGCGCTCCTGCGGTCGGGGGATCCCGACGAGACGGAGCAGCTCCACCGCCCGGTCCCAGGCCGCGCGGCGCGACATGCGGGGGTTGTGGATCGTGAGGGCCTCGACGAGCTGGTCGCCGACGGTGAACACCGGCGTCAGCGACGTCAGGGGGTCCTGGAAGATCATCGCGATGCCGTTGCCGCGGATCTTGGACATTTGCGCGTCGCTCTTGCCGAGCAGCTCCTGGCCCTCGAACATCACCGAGCCGCCGATGCGGGCGTTCTCGTCGAGGAGCCCCATGACGGCGAGCGAGGTGACGGACTTGCCCGAGCCGGACTCGCCGACGATCCCGAGGGTGCGCCCCTCGGCGACGTCGAAGGAGACGCCGCGGACGGCGTCGACGCGCCCCGCCTCGGACGGGAAGGAGACCGTGAGGTCGCGGACGGAGAGAACAGGGGTGGTCATGCGCGGCCTCCCGCAGCGGAGGTGGGATCGAGGGCGTCGCGCAGGCCGTCGGCGACGAGCGCCATGGAGACGGTCAGCAGGGTCAGCGCGGCGGCCGGGAAGTAGAACATCCACGGGGCGCTCGAGATGCTCGAGGCGCCGATGCCGATCAGGGACCCGAGCGACACGTCGGGAAGCTTGACGCCGAAGCCGAGGAAGGACAGGCCGGTCTCGGCCATGACCGCGCCGACGACGCCGAGCGTGAAGTTGATGACGAGCAGCGACCCGATGTTCGGGATCAGGTGGCGCACGACGATCCGCAGCCCGGGGACGCCCATGTAGCGCGCGGCGTGGACGTACTCGCGCTCGCGCAGCGACAGGGACAGGGTCCAGATCGTCCGTGCCTGGAAGAACCAGCTGACGAGGATCAGGACCAGCGCGATGACCTTCCAGTCACCGCCCGAGTCGTTCGACATCATCGCGAGCAGCAGGAACGTCGGCGCCACCATCAGGAAGTGGATGATGAACAGCGCGACCCGCTCGATGCGGCCCCCGAAGTAGGCGGCCGCGGTGCCGATGACGGCGGACAGGATCGTGGTGCCCGTGGCCACCACGACCGCGATGAGCAGCGAGCGCTGCAGGCCCACGACGACCATCGCGTACAGGTCGTTGCCCGCGTTGTTGGTGCCGAACCAGTGCTCGGGGCTCGGCGGGTCGGACAGCGCGAGGAAGTCGAGCTCGACGTGGTCGTACTTCTGGAAGAACGAGCCGAACAGGGCGAACAGCACGAGGAGCACGAAGATGACGACGCCGACGAGGGCGGGGCGGTTGCGTGCGAACCGCCGGCTGTACAGGCGCCACTTCGACAGGCGCTTGCGCTCGCCGGTCGTCACGTCGACGGGCGGCGGGTTGTCGCCGTGCTCCAGCGGGTCGATCGTGTTCGAGGAATCGAAGGCCATGGTCAGCTCACCCGCACTCGGGGGTCGAGGACGACGACCGCGATGTCCGCGAGGATCGCGCCGACCGCGGTCATGACCGCGCCGAACGCCGCCACCGCGACCACACCGTTGACGTCGTTCTTGGAGATCGTCTCGATGAAGTACTGCCCCATGCCCTTCCAGGCGAAGATCGACTCGGTCAGCACCGCGCCGGTGAAGATGCCGGGGATCGAGAACGCGACCTGGGTCGTGACGGGGATCAGCGACGTGCGCAGCGCGTGCTTGCGGATCGCCTGCTGCTTGGTCAGGCCCTTGGCCCGCGCCATGCGCACGTAGTCGGACTTGATGTTGTCGAGCAGCAGGGAGCGCTGCAGGAAGTGGTACTGCGCGTACCCGACGATGATGAGCGCCAGCGTGGGCAACGTCAGGTGCTGGATCGTGTCGACCAGGGTGGGTAAGAACCCGCTCACCCCGGGGCTCGATGACCCGGTGACGTAGAAGACCGTGGTGCCGACGGCGCCGTTGAAGGCGATCGCGAGCAGGACCAGGCCGAGCGCGGCCACGACGATCGGGATGTTCATCGTGATGATGGACGTGCCCTGGGCGAGGCGGTCGCCGACGCGGTACTGCCGCGACGCGCTGTACACGCCGAGCGCGATGCCGATGAGGGTGAGCAGGATCGTGGCGCCGAGCATCAGCTCAGCGGACACCCACATGCGGTAGGAGACCTGCTCGTTGACCGACTGACCCGTCGGGCTGACGCCCCAGTCCCAGTGGAAGAGGATCCCGCTGAACCAGTTCCACCACCGCACGAGCAGCGGCGTCTGGTCGTCCAGGTTGCGCGGCTCGAGCAGGTTGTGGATCTGCTCCTCGCTGAGAGGGGGCCGCCTCCCTACGTAGTTGCTCCGCGGGTCGAGGTACGCCCAGGCGAGGAAGTACGTGAGGTTCGTGACGGCCACGACCATGAGCAACCAGCCCGCGGTGCGGCGCAGCAGATATCGGGTCAATGTCGGAGGGACTTTCTTCAGGGACGATGGCGGTGCCGTGAGATTACAGGGGTGTTCAGTGGCCTCCGACACATCTGGGCGCCCCGCGGTCGGATCGTTACGGTTTTGTGCCCGAGGCTCACATTCCGGAAACATGACGACCGTCACCGCAGCGCGGGGCTCCGGTGACGGCGTCGTCGGACCTGCGGGTCGGGGTGTCCGCGGGTCAGCGCACCCCCAGCACGAACGGGTGCACGGCCGACGCCCCCGCCTGGCGCAGCAGGCGTGCGGCGACCGTGAGCGTCCAGCCGGACTCGGTCCAGTCGTCGACGAGGAGCACCGAGCGGCCGGGCAGGCCCTGCAGGGCGGCGTCGTTCAGCTCGAGCCGGAGACGCCGCGCCACCCCGGCCAGGCGCATCGCCGAGTTCACGTCGTGGCGGGCCGGTTCCTCCGCGCCCGGGGCGGGGCCCACCGCGCCGATGAGCGGCACGCCGAGGTAGGCGGCCAGCCCGGAGGCCAGGTGGTAGGTCAGCTGCGGCCGGGTGGCCGACCGGACCGCGACGACGCCCTCCACCAGCGTCCGGCGAGCGCCACCGTCTCCACTGTCGCCGGCCGCGTCGCCGTCGGGGGACGAGCCCTCGGCGGCCCCGCGGACGGCGGCCCAGTCGTCCAGCACCCGCGCGGCCGCGCGGCGCAGGGGCACCGGCACCTCGCCGTCGGGGGCGCCGGCCGCGAAGAGCTCGCGCAGCGGCCCGGACCAGCCCAGCCCGTCGAGCCGCGCGACGGCGCGTCCGGCCTCGGCGCGCTCCTCGGGCGCGATCTTGCCCTTGAGGTCCAGGCCGAGCGCCGCGAGGCCCGACGGCCACATCGCGCGCGGGCCGACCTCGACCCCGGGCCGGTCCATCTCGGCCCGGGCGGCGGCGACCGTCTCGGCGTCGGGGACGGCCGGCAGCGTGACGCCGCCGCACCGGTCGCAGCGCCCGCAGGTCCAGCCCTGCGGCAGCTCGGGGTCGTCCAGCTGAGCGCGCAGGTACGCCATCCGGCACCCGGTGGTGGCGACGTAGTCGACCATCGCCTGCTGCTCGGCGTGCCGGGTGGCCTCCACGCGGGCGTACCGCTCCGCGTCGTAGGCCCACGGCGTGCCGGTGGCGACCCAGCCGCCCTGCACGCGGCGCACCGCGCCGTCGACGTCGAGCACCTTGAGCATCGTCTCCAGGCGCGAGCGCTTGAGGTCCACCCGGGTCTCGAGCGCCGCGGTGCTCTGCGCGCCCTCGGACGACGCGAGCGCCGCGAGCGTCGCGCGGACCTGGGGCTCCGCCGGGAACGCCTGCGACCCGAACCAGTCCCAGATGGCGCGGTCCTCGTGCCCGGGCAGCAGGACGACGACGGCGTCGTCGACGCCGCGGCCGGCGCGGCCCACCTGCTGGTAGTAGGCGATGGGCGACGACGGGGCGCCCAGGTGCACGACGAACGCCAGGTCGGGCTTGTCGAAGCCCATGCCGAGCGCCGACGTGGCGACGAGGGCCTTGACTCGGTTCTCCTTGAGATCCTCCTCGAGCTGCTCCCGCTGCGTCGGGTCGGTGCGCCCCGTGTACGCGGCGACGGCCAGGCCCGCGCCCCGCAGCTGCTCGGCGACCTGCTCGGCCGCGGAGACCGTGAGGCAGTAGACGATGCCGGAGCCGTCCACGTCCTGCAGCGCCTCGACGAGCCACGCGACGCGCGTGGGCTGGTCCGGCAGCTCGAGCACGGCCAGGTGCAGCGACTCGCGGTCGAGCCCGCCGCGCAGCACGAGCACGTCCTCGGACCCCCCGGGGCGACCGGCGTCCTCCGTGGCGCCGGCGGCCGGCAGGGTCCCGTGCACGGCCAGCTGCTCGGCGACGTCGGCCGTGACGCGGGCGTTCGCGGTCGCGGTGGTCGCGAGCACCGGGATGCCAGGGGGCAGGTCGGCGAGCAGGGTGCGGATGCGCCGGTAGTCCGGGCGGAAGTCGTGGCCCCAGTCGGAGATGCAGTGGGCCTCGTCGATCACGACGAGGCCGGCGTCGGCCGCGAGGCGGGGGAGGACCTCGTCGCGGAACGCCGGGTTGTTGAGCCGCTCGGGGGAGCACAGGAGCACGTCCACCTCGCCGGCGGCGATCGAGGCGTGCACCTGGTCCCACTCGGTGACGTTGGACGAGTTGATCGTCACGGCCCGGATCCCGGCCCGTGCGGCCGCCGCGATCTGGTCGCGCATCAGCGCGAGCAGCGGCGAGACGATGACGGTGGGCCCCGCGCCGCGGGAGCGCAGCAGGGACGTGGCGACGAAGTAGACCGCGGACTTGCCCCACCCGGTGCGCTGCACCACGAGGGCGCGCCGCCGGAAGGCGACCAGCGCCTCGATGGCGCGCCACTGGTCGTCGCGCAGGGCGGCGTCATCGCGGCCGACGAGGGCGCGGAGCGACTCCTCCGCCTGCTCGCGGAGCGTCCCGCCGCCCTCGCCCGCGCTGTCGAGCAGGCCGCGCAGCATGGCGAGCTTGGCGCGCTTCGTGGGGTCGGCGTCCCCGGTCGGCGTCCCCGGCGAGGCCGGTCCCGCCGGCGTCGCCGGTTCGTCGGCGGCCGGGGGAGCCGAGCTCGGGGCCGTCGGCGCCGGACGCGCCGCGCGGCCGGCCTCGGGCTCGGGAGCCTGGTCGTCCGGCGGCGGGGCGTCGTCATCGGAGGGGTCGAAGACGAGGTCGGCGTACGGGTCGTCGGGGTGGCTCACGCTCCCGATCGTAGGGGGCGCCGCCCACGCCACGCGGCCGTCCTCCACAGCGCGCCGCCCGGGCGCCGCGGTGGGGTCAGCGCACGTACTCGCGCAGCAGCGCGACGGCCGACGCGACCACCGCCACGACCTCCGACGCCGCCGCGAGGAGCTCGTTCGTGCCCGCGAACGTCTCGTTCACGCCGTAGAACCCGACCGTCGTCGACAGGACGAACGCCAGCAGGGTGAGGCCGCCGAAGCCGATGCCGCCGACGAGGGGCAGCCAGTGCCGCCAGACCACCAGGAGCACCGCGAGCACGACGCCCGCGACGGCGTTGAGCAGGAACAGCGGCCCGACGACGGCGATGGTGTCGTAGCCGTCCACGTAGAGCAGCACGTGCACGACCGCGGACACGAGTGCCGCGACGGCCGCCGCCACCCGCCAGCCGCGGGCGAAGGGCGGCCGCGCCCCGCCGGGGGCAGGGGGGCGGGGTGGCACCGCGCCGCTCGACGAGTCCATGATGATGATGTTCCCACTCCCCGGGCCCGCCGTCTCCGGAGCGGGACGCGCGCGACGTCGCCCGGGGCCCACCGACACGGAGGCCCGATGTCCACGACCCCGACGCCCGCGACGCACGTGCCCCCGAAGCAGGCGCCCACGACGCAGGTCCCCACCACGCCGACGCCCACCACGCCGACGTCCGTCACGCCCTCGTCCGGCTGCGCCTGCGGCTTTACGCGCCGTCAGGTCCTCCGCGGCACCGGCGTGGCAGCGGGCGCGGTCGCCGGCGCGGGCGTGCTCGCGGCCTGCGCCGAGCAGAAGCCGACGCCGGAGCAGGCCGCCGCATCGGCGAGCGCCGCCGGCCCAGGGACCGTCGTGGTGGCGCTCGCGGACGTCCCCGTGGGAGGCGCGGTGTCGGCGAAGGTGGCCGGCCAGGACGTGCTCGTCACCCAGCCCACCGAGGGCGAGGTGCACGCGTTCAGCGCGATCTGCACGCATGCCGGCTGCACGGTCGCGCCGGGCGACGGCGAGCTCGTGTGCCCGTGCCACCAGTCGCGGTACGCGCTCGCCGACGCCGCCGTGCTGGGCGGGCCGGCGCCCGAGCCGTTGCCGGCGATCCAGGTCGAGGTCTCGGGGTCCGACGTCGTCCTGGCGTGAGCGCCCGGACCGCGCCCGGACCGCGCCCGGACCGCACGGGGTCCGTGGGCAGGGTCCGCAGGCGCGGCGAGGCCCGGCGGCACGTACCGCCGGGCCTCGTCGCGTCTCGGCCGGGGGCCGTCAGCTCCGCATGTCCATGACGACGCGGCCGTCGATCGTCCCCGCGATCATCTCGTCGAAGATCGCGTTGATGTCGCCGAGCGGGCGGACCGTGTAGGTCGGGTCGACCTTGCCGCGGGCGAAGAAGTCCAGGGCCTCGGCCATGTCCTTGCGGGTGCCGACGATCGAGCCGCGGACGGTGAGGCCGAACAGGACCGTGGTGAAGATGTCGAGCGGGAACTTCTCCGGGGGCAGCCCCACGAGGGACACGGTGCCGCCGCGGCGCAGCGCGCCGACGGCCTGCGGGAACGCGTGGGCGTTGACGGCGGTGACGAGGGCGCCGTGGACGCCGCCGCCGGTCTTCTCCTGCAGCTCGGCGGCCGCGTCGGCGGACGTGGCCGCGTTCACGGTGACCTCGGCGCCGTGCTTGCGGGCGAGGTCGAGCTTCGCGTCGTCGACGTCGACGGCCGCCACGCGGCGGCCCATCGCGACCGCGTACTGGACGGCGATGTGCCCGAGCCCGCCGATGCCGGAGATCAGCACCCACTCGCCGGGCTTGGTGTCGGTGACCTTGAGGCCCTTGTAGACGGTGACGCCGGCGCAGAGGATCGGGCCGACGGCGGACAGGTCCACGCCCTCGGGGACGATCGGTGCGTAGCGGGAGTCGACGAGCATGTACTGGCCGAAGGAGCCGTCGACCGAGTAGCCGCCGTTCTTCTGGTTCGGGCAGAGCGTCTCCCACCCGGTCTCGCAGTACTCGCACTCGCCGCAGGCGCTCCACAGCCAGGCGTTGCCCACGGTGTCGCCGACCTTGACGCGCGTCACCTGGTCGCCGACGGCGACGACGTGGCCGACGCCCTCGTGCCCGGGGACGAACGGCGGCGCCGGCTTGACCGGCCAGTCGCCGTGGGCCGCGTGGAGGTCGGTGTGGCAGACGCCGGTGTAGTCCACCTTGACGAGGGCCTCGTGCGGTCCGGGGGCGGGGATCTCCACGTCCTCGACGACGAGCGGCTCGGTGAACGAGTGGACGACCGCGGCCTGCATGGTGCTCATCTGCTTCTCCCTCCACGGGCCGCGCGACGGGCGGCCCACACGGCGTGCTGCTGATATCTCGACGGTAGGCGCAGCGGGCCGCCGACGCACCGGGAGAGTCTTGTGAATGTCATCACAAGGTGCGGAGTTCCAACGACGAGGGCATGTGAGAGCGTTCACGAGGCGCCCCTGCGTGAGGGCAGAGAGAGCGTCCGGTGCGACCGGCCGGCGTCGCGCGGGGGTGTGCGGCAAGGCACTCGGCCGAGGGGCGGACGGCGCTCCCGGCGGCGGGGCGGTTCCGTAGACTGGCGTCGTGACCACCCCTCTGTCCGTCCCCGCGCCCGCGGGCGGGGTCGACGGCGCGCGGCTGCCGCTGCGACCGGAGCTCGCCGACGAGGCGCCCTACGGCGCCCCGCAGCTCGACGTCCCCGTGCTGCTGAACGTGAACGAGAACCCGTACGCCCCGTCGGAGGCCGTCGTCGAGACGATCGCCCGCTACGTCGCGGACGCGGCGCGGGGGCTCAACCGCTACCCCGACCGCGACTTCGCGGCGCTCCGCGGCGACCTGGCCGACTACCTGGCGCTCGAGTCCGGGGTGCGCCTCGCGCCCGAGCAGGTCTGGGCCGCCAACGGGTCCAACGAGGTCATGCTCCACCTCCTGCAGGCGTTCGGCGGCCCCGGCCGCACGGCGGTGTCGTTCGCGCCCACCTACTCGATGTACCCCGAGTACGCGCGCGACACCCACACGCGCTGGGTCACCGGCCGGCGGGAGAGCGACTTCACCCTCGACGTCGACCACGCGGTCGCGACGATCGAGGAGGTGCGCCCGTCGGTGATCCTGCTGGCGAGCCCCAACAACCCGACCGGGACGGCGCTCCCGCTCGCGACGGTGGAGGCGATCCTCGCCGCCGCGGCCCGGATCGAGGTGCCGGACGCCCCGCTGCGCGACGGCCGCCGCGCGGGCGCCGTCGTCGTCGTGGACGAGGCCTACGCCGAGTTCCGCCGCCCGGGCACGCCGTCAGCGCTCGAGCTGCTGGCCGCGAACCCGCACCTCGCGGTGTCGCGCACGATGTCGAAGGCGTTCGCCGCGGCCGGGCTGCGGCTCGGCTACCTCGCGGCGGCTCCCGCGCTCGTCGACGCGCTGCGGGTCGTGCGCCTGCCGTACCACCTGTCCGCCGTGACGCAGGCGGCCGCTCGGGGCGCGCTCGCCCACCACGAGGAGCTGCGCGCCCAGGTGCGCGACCTGCGCGGCGAGCGCGACGCCCTCGTGGCCTGGCTGCGCGAGCAGCGGGTGGACGGCCGCCCGCTGCAGGTGGCCGACTCCGACGCGAACTTCGTGCTGTTCGGCACGTTCGGCGACCGGCACGCCGTCTGGCAGCGCCTGCTGGACCGCGGCGTCCTCATCCGCGAGACCGGCCCCGAGGGCTGGCTCCGGGTCTCCGTGGGCACGCCCGCGGAGAACGCCGCGTTCCGGGCCGCCTTCACGGAGGTCGTCGGCCAGGTCATCGGCGCCGAGGCGCCCGAGAAGGAGGACTGATGCAGCACCGCACGGCCCGCGTGGAGCGCACGACGAGCGAGTCGAGCGTCGTCGTCGAGCTGGACCTCGACGGCACCGGGCGCACGGAGATCTCGACCACCGTGCCCTTCTACGACCACATGCTCACGGCGCTCGGCAAGCACTCGTTGATCGACCTCACCGTGCGCGCCACGGGCGACACTCACATCGACGCGCACCACACCGTCGAGGACGTCGCCATCGTGCTGGGGGAGGCGCTGCGCGAGGCGCTGGGCGACAAGCGCGGCATCTCCCGGTTCGGCGACGCCACCGTGCCGCTCGACGAGGCGCTCGCGCTCGCCGTCGTCGACGTCTCCGGCCGCCCGTACCTGGTCCACTCCGGCGAGCCGGAGGGGCAGGAGTACCACCTCATCGGTGGGCACTTCACCGGTTCGCTCACGCGGCACGTGCTCGAGTCGATCGCGCACCACGCGGGCATCTGCGTGCACGTGCGCGTCCTCGACGGCCGCGACCCGCACCACATCGTCGAGGCCCAGTTCAAGGCGCTCGCCCGCGCGCTGCGCGCCGCCGTCGCCCCCGACCCCCGCGTCGAGGGCGTCCCGTCCACGAAGGGTGCGCTGTAACCGCATGACCACCGATCCCGACCGGCAGCCTGACCCGCAGCCGGACCTGCCCGACGACCTGCCGGAGGGCTTCGAGGTCCCCGACGACCTGTCGGGCCTCGACGGCACCCGCAAGGACCCCGAGCTGGCGGTCCTCGTCACGCAGATCGCCGGCGCCGATCCCCTGGCGGCGGCCTGTTCGCTCGCCGCGCTCGACGTCGACGCCGTGCCCACGCCCGTGGGCGCGGTCGCCGTGCTGCGCGACACGAGCAACGACGCCCCGGACCACGCGGCCGCGGCCATCTCGAAGCTCGTGGCGGGCGTCCCGCTGGTGCTCGTGACCCGCTGGGGAGAGCAGCTCACCTGCGTGCGCTACGTCGACGGCGAGGCCGAGGGCGAGCTGCCCCCCGGCCTGGTGCTGGGCGGGGCGCCGGAGGCCCTCGAGGACCTCGTCACCGGTCAGCTCACGGTCGCCGACCTGCCGGGCGTCGTGCCGTCGTCGAGCATCGGCCGGTTCAAGGCGATGCGGATGCTCACGGGCGCCGCGCGCAAGGCCCGCAAGAAGCAGTAGGGGAGACGCATGCCGGACACGCCCACCGGGACGCCCAGCACGGCCGACCCGGACAACGGCCGGGACCACGACCGCGAGAAGGTCGCCGCAGCGCAGGAGGCGGCGGGGATCGCGCCGCTGCTGCCGCACGGCGGCGCCGCGGCCGCGCTCAACCCCGCGCCGGCGCCCGCCCGCGCCGACGGGCGGTCCCGCGTCGTGGTGCTCGACTACGGCTTCGGCAACGTCCGCTCGGCCGTGCGCGCCCTCGAGCGGGTGGGGGCCGACGTCGAGCTCACCGCCGACCTGACGCGGGCCGCGGAGGCAGACGGGCTCGTGGTGCCGGGCGTCGGCGCGTTCGCCGCGTGCATGGCCGGCCTGCGCGCCGTCCGCGGCGACCAGGTGATCGACCGCCGCCTCGCGGGCGGACGCCCCGTGCTGGGCATCTGCGTCGGCATGCAGGTCATGTTCGACGCCGGGGTCGAGCACGGCGAGCGCGCCGAGGGCCTGGGCGAGTGGCCCGGCGTCGTCGAGCGCCTCGACGCGCCGGTCGTGCCGCACATGGGCTGGTCGCCGGTCGAGGCGCCCGAGGGCTCGCGCCTGTTCGCCGGGGTGGAGCAGGAGCGGTTCTACTTCGTGCACTCCTACGCCGCGCAGGAGTTCAGCCAGGGGCACGACGGTGACGCCGATCCCCGCTACACGCCGCCCCTGGTCACCTGGGCGCGGCACGGCGCGCCGGGCTCCGAGGCCCGGTTCGTCGCCGCGGTCGAGAGCGGACCGCTCGCCGCCACGCAGTTCCACCCCGAGAAGTCCGGCGACGCCGGCGCGACCCTGCTCGAGAACTGGGTCCGCTCGCTCTGAGCGCCGTCGTCCCGATCATCGCCGCACCCGCCCTGCCGTCCCCGAACCGGCAGTCGTAGAACCTGGAGAGACATCCTCATGACCGACCGCCTCGTGCTGCTGCCCGCCGTCGACGTCGCCGACGGCCAGGCCGTCCGCCTCGTGCAGGGGGAGGCCGGCTCCGAGACGTCCTACGGCGACCCGCTGGCCGCCGCCCGCGACTGGCAGGCGGGCGGCGCCGAGTGGATCCACCTCGTCGACCTCGACGCGGCCTTCGGGCGTGGGTCGAACGCCGAGCTGCTCGCCAGCGTCGTGGCCGAGCTCGACGTCCAGGTCGAGCTGTCGGGCGGCATCCGCGACGACGCATCGCTCGAGCGCGCCCTCGCGACCGGCGCGCGCCGCGTCAACATCGGGACGGCCGCGCTGGAGGACCCGCAGTGGACCGCGCGCGTCATCGCCGAGCACGGCGACGCCGTCGCGGTGGGCCTCGACGTGCGCGGCACCACGCTCGCCGCGCGCGGCTGGACGCAGGAGGGCGGCGACCTGTGGGAGGTGCTCGCCCGCCTGGACGACGCCGGCTGCTCCCGGTACGTCGTCACGGACGTCACCAAGGACGGCACGCTGCGCGGCCCGAACGTCGACCTGCTGCGCGAGGTCGCGTCGCGCACGCCCGCCAAGGTGGTTGCGTCGGGTGGGATCTCGTCCCTGGCCGACTTGGAGGCGCTGCGCGCCCTGGTGCCGGACGGCGTCGAGGGCGCCGTGGTGGGCAAGGCCCTGTACGCCGGGGCGTTCACGCTGCCCGAGGCGCTCGACGTGGCGGGCCGGCCGTGACAGCCGAGGACGGCCGGGCCCTGCCGGGCCACCTGAGGTCGATCCAGCCGACGTCGCAGTTCGCGGGCGACGACGGGTCGGCCGACCCGGAGCTCGCCGCCCTGCTGCACGCGCACGCCGACGGCGCCGGGTCGCTGCAGGACGTCGTCCGCCGCCTCGCCGCGACCCGCGTGCTGGTGCCCGTGCTGGCGGAGCTCGCCGTGGCGGACGTCGTGGAGCACGAGGGCCCCGCCGGGACGCAGGAGCTGCACGTCGACAAGGAGGCGGCCGCCGGCGTCGTGGCGATCGAGGCGCCCGACGGCCGCCGCGCCCTGCCCGTTTTCACGTCGGTCGACGCGATGCGCGCCTGGCGCGCCGACGCGCGACCCGTGCCCGTGGAGGCGCCCCGCGCCGCGCTGTCGGCGGTCAGCGAGGACTGGTCGCTGCTGGTGGTGGACCCCGCCGGCCCGGCGACCGCCCTCGTGCCGCGCCCCGCGGTGTGGGCGCTCGCGCAGGGCCACGAGTGGCGGCCCGCGCTCGTCGAGGGCGCGGACGGCGCGCTCGTGGTCGACGCCGACGTGGCGACCGCCGTCGCGGACGCCGCGGCACCCGTGCAGCACGTCGTGCGCGCGCACGCCGAGCGGGGCCGGAGCGCGGAGGTCGCCGTCGTCCTGGCGCTCGACCCCGGCCTGGACCGGGCGGGCCTGGACCGCGTGCTCGCGCAGGTGAACGCGCGGCTCGGCGCCTCGTCCGTGATCTCCTCGCGCGTCGACTCCCTCGAGCTGCGGGTGGGCGCCGCCCGCTGACCGTGGTGGTCGTGATCGTCGGCCCGGCGGCCTACGGCTCGTCGGTCGCGGCGCCGGAGGCGCGGTCCGCCGGGTCGTTCGTCGGCGTGGCGGACGGCGTGCCCGAGGCGGCGTCGGTGGGCTCGTCGGTGGTTTCGTCGGTCGGCTCGGCGCAGGGCGGCAGGGCTCGGAAGCCGTCGGCGTCGTCCAGCACGCGTTCGAGGGTCGAGACGGGGACCAGCAGCGAGCGGTCGTCGGAGGTCTTCGCGTACACGACGCCGATCACGCGGCCGTCGGAGTCGAGGGCGGCGGACCCGGACGAGCCGGGCTCGACGGTCGCGTCCGTGAGCAGCACCTCGCCCAGGTTCTCGTGCAGCGGGTCCGTGGTACGCCCGATGACCTCGCCGGCCGTGATGGTCAGGCGCCCGCCCTCGGGGTAGCCGACCACGGTCACCGCGTCGCCCGGCTCGGGGTCGGCGGCGGCGAGGGTCGGGTGGCTCGGCAAGGGGTCGGCGGTGCGCACGAGGGCGAGGTCGGCCAGCGACGCGCTCCCGGCGGCCGCCACCTCGAGGTCGCGGCCGTCGTAGGTGCTGACCTCCAGGGTCTCGGAGTCGGCCACCACGTGGCGGTTGGTGATCAGCGTGTGCTCGTCGACCGCGAAGCCGGACCCCGTCGACAGCCCGCTGCAACCGACGTTGCGGATCCGCACGGCCATGCGCTGCACGGCGTCGAAGCCGTCGGGGGAGAGGCCCTCGGCGCCGCTCGGGTCGAGGGACGGGGCCGCGCTGTGCGCCACAGCGGTCGGCACCACGTCGCCCGGCACCGGCCCCGGCAGCGACGGGAGCACCCCGCAACCGGCGAGGGTCGCGGTGACGAGGAGGGCGGGCCCGGCGCGCAGGGCCCGAGCCGTCCCGCGGCGGGGCGCAGGGGTCACCGGTCCAGCTCCCGCTGCAGCTGGTCGCCCGCCTTCGAGGCCTGCGTGCACAGGGTGCCGACGTCGGACGCGAACCGGTCGAGGTCTTTCGCGTCGTACGCGTCGGGGTCCTCCAGCGAGGAGATGAGCTGGGACTGCGCGTCGACGCACTCGCCGAGTGCCGTCGTCACGACGCCTGCGGCCTCGCTCACCCGCTGCTGGTAGTCCACGTACTGCTGCGACGCCACGTTCTCGTCGCCGAGCTGCGCCTTCTCGTTGGCGAGGTCCGTGATGCGCTCCGTCGCGGTGGCGAGCTGTTCGCGCGCGGCCACGAGCTCCGCGTCGGTGGCGCTGAGCTCGGCGTCGAGCGCCGCGACCCGGTCGGCGTACCCGCGGGCCTCGCGCTCCCAGGTGTCGCTGTGCTCCTGCCAGCGCGTCGTCGTGACCCACAGGTACGCACCGACGCCGAGCGCGGCCGCCAGGAGCACGGCCAGCACCACCACCGTCCTGCGGTGGTCATGGCGCCGCGCCGGCGCGGCGCCGGCCGGCGTCGCCGGGTCCGGGGTCGGCTCCGGCGAGGGCGGCGGCGGCCAGGCGGACGGTGCGGACATGTCAGACGACGGAGCCCGTGTACTTCTCGCCGGGGCCCTCGCCCGGGGCGTCCGGCACGACCGACGCCTCGCGGAACGCGAGCTGCAGCGACTTGAGCCCGTCCCGCAGGGAACGGGCGTGCTGGTTGCCGATGTCGGGGGCGCTGGCGGTGACGAGCGCGGCGAGCGCGGTGATCAGCTTGCGGGCCTCGTCGAGGTCGAGGTGGCCCTGGGCGTCGGCGTCCTCCGCCAGGCCGCACTTGACGGCGGCGGCGCTCATGAGGTGCACCGCTGCTGCGGTGATGACCTCGACGGCCGCGACGTCGGCGATGTCGCGGGTCGCGGAGTCCTCGGGGCTCGTCGTGGCGTCGGGGGAGGGGTTCGCGTCGGGCGTGGTGCTCATGAGGACCATCTTCGCATCGGGTCGGATCGGGTCGGATCGGGTCGGGCCCGGTCGGGCCGGAGACGTCGCCCGGCGCGAGGGCCGAGGCCGGGCCCCCGGCGGGGACCCGGCCTCGGCGTGCCGCGGGGCGCGGGCGGTCAGCCCGCCGCGACCTCGGAGCGCAGCTTGGCGCCGAGCTCGGCGTCGACGTTCGTCCAGTACTGGAAGAAGCGCTCGCGGATGTCGTCGATCGTGATCGACTTCCCCTGGCCGGCGAGGGTCTCGAGGAAGCGGGCCTTGGCGGCGTCGTCGAAGACCTCGCGGTACAGGGTGCCCGCCTGGCCGAAGTCGTCGTCCTCGGAGTGCAGGGTCTGCGCGGAGCGCAGCAGCGCGCCGTCCGTCTCCCAGGCCGCCTCGACGCCGCGAGCAGGGTCGGCCACGGGGCCGCCCTCGGCGCCGAACGAGTTCGGCGTGTACACGCGGTGCTCCGGGCCGTTGAAGTGGTATTGCATGTTGCCCTGGTGCATGTAGTTCGCGACGGGGGCGGCGTGCGGCTGGTTGACCGGCAGCTGGTTGTAGTTCGTGCCGATGCGGTGCCGCTGGGCGTCCGGGTAGGCGAAGACGCGTGCCATGAGCATCTTGTCGGGCGAGATGCCGGTGCCCGGCACCTGGTTGCCCGGCGAGAACGCGGCCTGCTCGATCTCCGCGAAGAAGTTCTTCGGGTTCCGGTTCAGCGTGAAGGTGCCGACCTTGATGCGCGGGTAGTCCTTCTTCGACCACGTCTTCGTCATGTCGAACGGGTTGAAGCGGTACGTCTTGGCGTCCTCGTACGGCATGACCTGCACGTAGACGTCCCACGAGGGGAAGTCGCCGCGGTCGATGGCCTCGTAGAGGTCGCGGCGGTAGTAGTCCGCGTCCTCACCGGCGATGCGCTCGGCCTCCTCGGCCGACATGTGCTCCACGCCCTGCTGGGACAGGAAGTGGTACTGCACCCAGAAGCGCTCGCCATCGGCGTTGATCCACTGGTAGGTGTGCGAGCCGTAGCCGTTGAGGTGGCGCCACGACTTCGACAGGCCGCGGTCACCCATGACGTACGTGACCTGGTGGGCCGACTCCGGGGACAGGGTCCAGAAGTCCCACTGCATGTCCGCGTCGCGCAGGCCGGAGGCGCCGAGGCGCTTCTGCGAGTGGATGAAGTCCGGGAACTTCATCGCGTCGCGCAGGAAGAAGGTCGGCGTGTTGTTGCCCACGATGTCGAGGTTGCCCTCGGTGGTGTAGAAGCGCAGCGAGAAGCCGCGCACGTCGCGCCAGGTGTCGGGGGAGCCCTGCTCGCCCGCGACGGAGGAGAAGCGCAGGAGGGTCTCGCTCGTCGCCCCCTTCTGGAAGACGGCCGCGCGGGTGTAGTGCGACACGTCCTCGGTGACGACGAGCTCCCCGAAGGCGCCGCCGCCCTTGGCGTGCGGGTTGCGCTCCGGCACGCGCTCGCGGTTGAAGGAGGCGAGCTTCTCGACCAGGTAGCGGTCGTGCAGGACGGTGGGCCCGTCCGCACCCACGGTCAGCGAGTGCGCGTCGCTCGCGACCGGGGTTCCGGTCTGCGTCGTCGTGAACGGCGTCGTCATGTGATGACGTCCTCTCTGGAGGGGGTTCCGGTTCAGATGGTCGTGCCGGTGACGCCGGCTGCCGGGACGGGGTCGGCAGCGGGGTCGTCGGCACAGGCGGGGCACAGGCCCCAGAAGGTGACCTCGGCGAGGTCGACGGCGAAGCCGTGGGACGCGCTCGGCGTCAGGCAGGGCGCATGCCCCACCGTGCAGTCGACGTCGGCGACGGCGCCGCAGGAGCGGCACACCACGTGGTGGTGGTTGTCGCCGGTGCGCCGCTCGTACCGCGCGGGATGGCCGGCCGGCTCCATGCGACGCAGGAGGCCGGCCGACGTAAGCGCGTGCAGGCAGTCGTAGACGGCCTGCACCGATACCGAGCCGAGGTCGGCGCGCACCGCGCGCACGACGTCGTCCGCGGTGGCGTGCTGGTGCCCGGAGAGCGCGCGCAGGACGGCGAGCCGCGAGCCGGTGACGCGCAGGCCGCGTTCCCGGAGCAGCGCGTCGTCCGTCCTTGCCGTGGTCATGGCGGCGACCCTGCCACACTTTCTGGAACGATTCCAGTAAAGTCCGCGGGGTGGCGTCGGGGGTGCGCGGGGGAGCCACACATCACAGCGGGACCGGCCGGAGGGCACGCCTGCTGGAGCCGATCTCGTGCTAGTCTCGATGGCTGACCGACCTGTATCCGTGCGCACGGAGCTCCGAGCGAGCCGCCGTCGCCGGGTCCGGGTGCATCAAGTGGATCCCATCCCACCCGAGCACCGACCGAGCGCCACGGCGCCGACAGGAGCCGGGTCTCGGTCGGACGCTCCTGTGGGCGTCCGCCTCGGTCGTCGGAGCGCTCGCGCGCCGGCGTCGGTAGATGGCCTCCACCTGTGCTCAGGTCGGGGGCCTTTCCCGTCCCTGACGGTCTACCGACGAGTTCCTAGGAGCATCACCATCAGCGAGCCTCGCATCAACGATCGGATCCGCGTCCCCGAGGTCCGACTCATCGGCCCGGGCGGGGAGCAGGTCGGCGTGGTCGCCACGGGAGTCGCCCTGAAGCTTGCCCAGGACGCCGACCTCGACCTCGTCGAGGTGGCCCCGGACGCCCGTCCGCCCGTCGCCAAGCTCATGGACTTCGGCAAGTTCAAGTACGAGTCGGACATGAAGGCGCGCGAGGCGCGGCGCAACCAGGCGAACACGGTCCTCAAGGAGATCCGGTTCCGCCTGAAGATCGACCCGCACGACTACGGCACCAAGAAGGGCCACGTCGTCCGCTTCCTCGAGGCGGGGGACAAGGTCAAGGTCATGATCATGTTCCGCGGTCGCGAGCAGTCGCGCCCGGAGATGGGCGTGCGCCTGCTGCAGCGGCTCGCGGACGAGGTCTCGGACCTCGGCTTCGTCGAGTCGATGCCGAAGCAGGACGGCCGCAACATGACCATGGTGCTCGGCCCGGTGAAGAAGAAGGCCGACGCCAAGGTCGAGCAGCGCAAGCGGTCCAGCGAGATCAACGCGCAGCGCAAGACCAAGTCGGAGGTCAAGGCCGAGGCGCGTGCGCGCGCCGAGGGCGACACCACGCCGGCCGCCGCCGAGCCCGCCGTCGACGAGGCCCCCGAGGCCCCCGCCGTCGAGCAGGCCCCCGCCGTCGAGCAGGCCCCGGTCGCCGAGCAGGCGCCCGAGCCGCGCCCGGCAGCCGAGAAGAAGGCGCCCGCGCCGGCCAAGTCCGCCACCGCTCCGGCGAAGGCCGCCCCCGCGAAGGCTGCTCCGGCGAAGGCTGCGGAGGCTCCCGCGAAGGCGGCGGCTCCGGCCAAGCCCGCGGCGGCGCCGAAGCCCGCGACGCCGGCCAAGCCGGCCGCAGCCGCGACGCCCAAGCCCGCGACGCCGAAGCCCGGCACCCCGCGGCCGCCGGCCCCGCGGCCGAAGCCGACCCCCCGCACGGGGCGCTGAGGCCTCATACCGACCATCTGGCACCGGGCCGCTCGCCGGCCCCGGTCCGCACCACGTCCCCGCCAACCGGCGGGTGACCGACACGAGGAGAGACGGCAGTCATGCCGAAGAACAAGACGCACTCCGGCGCCAAGAAGCGCTTCCGGG
The DNA here is from genome assembly GCF_042728595.1 of Isoptericola sp. NPDC060185. Taxonomy (NCBI): domain Bacteria; kingdom Bacillati; phylum Actinomycetota; class Actinomycetes; order Micrococcales; family Promicromonosporaceae; genus Isoptericola; species Isoptericola sp. NPDC060185. The sequence goes on from NZ_JBHWYY010000028.1 coordinate 26,747, forward strand.
TCACCGGCAGCGGCAAGGTCATGCGCGAGCAGGCCAACCGCCGCCACCTGTTCGAGCACAAGCCGACCACCCGCACTCGCCGCCTCGCGATGGACCAGCAGGTCTCGCAGGCCGACGTCAAGAAGATCAAGAAGCTGCTCGGCAAGTGACCCTCACGGCGGCCGTCGAGGCCGCCGGGATCGCTTCCGGACCCGACACTGCAAGGAGCATCACGTGGCACGCGTGAAGCGGGCGGTCAACGCCCACAAGAAGCGCCGTACGACCCTCGAGCGCGCCAGCGGCTACCGCGGCCAGCGTTCGCGCCTGTACCGGAAGGCGAAGGAGCAGGTCACCCACTCCCTCGTCTACTCGTACCGCGACCGCAAGGCGAAGAAGGGCGACTTCCGCAAGCTGTGGATCCAGCGCATCAACGCTGCGTCCCGCGCGCAGGGGCTGACCTACAACCGCCTCATCCAGGGCCTCAAGGCCGCTGGCGTCGAGGTCGACCGCCGCATGCTCGCCGAGCTCGCGGTCAACGACGTGGCGGCGTTCAACGCGCTCGTCCAGGTCGCCAAGGACGCGCTGCCGGCCGACGTCAACGCGCCCAAGGCCGCCTGAGCCACCCGCTCAGCACCCCAGGACGCCCGGACACCCCTGATCTGTCGATGCCGCGCATGTTCTCAGGCATCCCCGACGTGACGCTCGCCAACCCGCGGGCGGACCGGGTCAAGCAGGTCAGGGCGCTGTCCGGGCGTCCTGCGCGTTCCCGGCACGGGCAGTTCCTCGTCGAGGGCCCGCAGGGCGTGCGCGAGGCCGTGCGCCACGCGCCCGACGACGTCCGGGACGTCTACCTCACCCCCGCCGCGGCCGATCGCTACGACGAGATCGTGGCGGCGGCCGACGGCGCCGGCCTGCGCCTGCACGTGGGCACGCCCGAGGTGCTCGAGGCGATGAGCCCCGACGCCCAGGGCGTGCTCGCCGTCGTGCGGCAGCGCGCCCTCGCGCTCGACGACACCCTGCGTGGGATCGACGCGCGACCCCTGCTGGTCGCGGTGCTCGCGAACGTCCGCGACCCCGGGAACGCCGGCACCGTGATCCGCGCGGCGGACGCCGCGGGCGCGGACCTCGTGGTCCTCGCCGGCGAGAGCGTCGACGTGCACAACCCCAAGGTGGTCCGCTCCACGGCGGGATCCCTCTTCCACGTGCCGGTCGTGACCGGCGTGCCCCTGGCCGACGTCGTCGCCGCGGTGCACGACGCGGGCTGCGTCGTCCTCGCCGCCGACGGCACCGGCGAGCACGATCTCGACGACCTGCTCGACGTGGCCGGCGCCGCCCCGGCCGGGCGGCCCGATCTCGCCGGCTCGACCGCCTGGGTCTTCGGCAACGAGGCGTGGGGCCTGCCCGAGGCCGACCGCGCCCTCGCGGACGCCGTCGTGCGCGTGCCCATCCGCGGCCGCGCCGAGTCGCTCAACCTCGCGACCGCCGCCACGGTGTGCCTGTACGCCAGCGGGCGCGCGCAACGCTGACGGCACGTTCGGTGCCTGTGCGGACGTGGCACGATGCGGGGATGCGCCTGTTCACGGCCGTGTACCCGTCGGCGTCCGCCGGGAACCACCTCGAGCTCGCCCTCGCGGGGGTGGGCGGCGGCGCACGGTCCGACCCGGGCCGCGGGCTGCGATGGGTGCCGCCCGAGCAACGACACGTGACGCTCGTCTTCCACGGCGAGGTGCCCGACGGCGCCGTGCCCGACTACGTGGAGGCGCTGCGGCTCGCGCTCGCCGACGTTCCGTCGTTCGAGCTGGCTCTGGCGGGGAGCGGGTCGTTCGGCGGCCGGACGCTCTGGGTGGGGGTCGCCGGGGCGGTCGACGACCTGCGCCGCGCGGCCGGGCTCGCGCAGGATGCCGCCGTGGGCGCGGCGGGCCTGCCCGCCTCGGACCGCGCCTCGGGGCGCCCACACCTCACCGTCGCGCGCGCCACCCTCCGGGCGGAGGGCGGCCGGGGCGTCGCCGGCGTGCGCGGGGGCTCCCGCCGTCCGCGCGGCCGAGAGGCGGAGGGGTCGCCGCTGGTGCCGTGGGCGCAGGCCCTCGCCGTCTACCGCGGTCCCGCCTGGGACGTGGGCACCGTGCGCGTGGTCGCGTCCCGGCTCGGGGAGGGTCGCTCCGGCGGTCCGCTGCACGAGGACGTCGCCGTCGTCCCTCTGGCGGGCCGCGACGGCCTGGCGGGCCAGGACGATCTCGCGGACCGCGACGGCGCCGGGCCGCCCGTGCCATGATGGGAGGCGTGACACGCCGCGACCGCCGATTTACCGGGCCCGCCACGGGCCCGACCTCGGCTGCGCCCGCGCGCTGAGCGCGCGCGGCACCGCGGACGCCGACCTGACCGGCCCTGGCGGGCACATAAACTGACCCCGCCGCCACACCCCTTCGCAGGGACCCTCTCAGGAAGGCACGCATGTCCACGCCCGCACCCACCCCAGACCTCGGCGCAGACTCGTCCGGCCCCGACCCGCTCGACGTCCCGGCCCTCGACGCCGCGGTCGACGACGCCCTCGCCGCGATCGCCGCGGCCGGCGACCTCGACGAGCTCAAGGCCGTCCGCAGCGCCCACACCGGGGACAAGAGCCCGCTCGCCCTGGCGAACCGCGCCATCGGCGCCCTGCCCGGCTCCGACAAGTCCGCCGCCGGCAAGAACGTCGGCCCGCGCCGCGGCCGCGTGAACCAGGCGATCGCCGCGCGCCAGGCCGAGCTCGAGGCCGAGCGGGACGAGCGCGTCCTCGTCGACGAGGCCGTCGACGTCACGCTGCCGACCGACCGCCGACCGCTCGGGGCGCGGCACCCGATCGAGCTGGTCCAGGAGCGCGTCGCCGACTTCTTCGTCGGCATGGGCTGGGAGATCGCCGACGGCCCCGAGGTCGAGGCGGAGTGGTTCAACTTCGACGCCCTGAACTTCGACCCGGACCACCCGGCCCGGCAGATGCAGGACACGTTCTACGTGTCCGGCGAGGGGGACAAGCCGTCCAACCTCGTGCTGCGCACCCACACGTCGCCCGTGCAGTCGCGCTCGCTGCTGTCGCGCGGCGTGCCGCTGTACGTCGCGTGCCCGGGCAAGGTGTTCCGCACCGACGCGCTGGACGCCACGCACACCCCCGTCTTCCACCAGGTCGAGGGCCTGGCGGTCGACAAGGGCCTGACGATGGCGAACCTGGTCGGCACGCTCGACGCGTTCGCGCGGGCGATGTTCGGCCCGGAGGCGCGCACGCGGCTGCGTCCGAGCTTCTTCCCCTTCACCGAGCCCAGCGCCGAGATGGACCTGTGGTTCCCGCAGAAGAAGGGCGGGGCCGGCTGGATCGAGTGGGGCGGCTGCGGCATGGTCAACCCGAACGTGCTGCGCGCGGCCGGGATCGACCCCGAGGAGTACCAGGGCTTCGCCTTCGGGATGGGCATCGAGCGCACGCTCATGCTGCGCCACACGATCGCGGACATGCACGACATCGTGGAGGGCGACGTGCGCTTCTCCACCCAGTTCGGGACGGAGATCTGATGCCTCGCATCGTCACTGACTGGCTCGGCGACCACGTCGAGCTGCCGGCGGACCTCACCGCGGAGCAGCTCGCGGCGGCGCTGGTGAAGGTCGGCCTGGAGGAGGAGGAGATCCACCCCGCCGCCGTCACCGGCCCGCTCGTCGTGGGCCGCGTGCTCGCGCAGACGCCCGAGCCGCAGAAGAACGGCAAGACGATCAACTGGTGCCTGGTCGACGTCGGCCCGGAGCACAACGCCACGCACATCAAGGGCGTCGACGACGCCGACGTCCCCGTGGGCGGCGCGCGCGGAATCATCTGCGGCGCGCACAACTTCGGCGTGGGCGACCTCGTCGTCGTGTCGCTGCCCGGCACGGTGCTGCCCGGCGGGTTCGCGATCGCGGCGCGCAAGACCTACGGCCACGTCTCCGACGGCATGATCTGCTCGGTGCGCGAGCTCGGCATCGGCGAGGACCACGACGGCATCCTCGTGCTGACCCGCGCCGGCTTCGACGCCGCGGACCTCACCCCGGGCCAGGACGCGATCGCGCTGCTGGGCCTCGGCGACGAGGTGCTCGAGATCAACGTGACCCCGGACCGCGGGTACGCATTCAGCTACCGGGGCGTGGCGCGCGAGTACTCCCACTCCACGGGCGCGCGGTTCACGGACCACGGGCTCGCGGCGAACCTCACCACGCCCCCGCCCGCCGCCACGGCCGACGGCTTCGCGGTCGAGGTCGAGGACGCGGCGCCGATCCACGGCCAGGTCGGCTGCGACCGGTTCGTCACCCGCGTCGTGCGGGGCATCGACCCCGCCGCGCCGACGCCGGACTGGATGAAGCGGCGCCTGGAGGGCTCGGGCATGCGCTCGATCTCCCTGGCCGTCGACGTCACCAACTACGTGATGCTCGACCTGGGTCAGCCGTTGCACGCCTACGACCTGGGCTCGGTGGCCGCGCCGATCGTCGTGCGCCGGGCGGCGCCCGGCGAGCGTCTCACGACGCTCGACGACGTCGACCGCGCGCTGGACGCCGAGGACCTGCTGATCACCGACTCGCCCGCGGGCGAGCGGGGCGCGCGCGTGCTCGGCCTGGCCGGCGTCATGGGCGGGGCGTCGTCCGAGGTGGGCGAGGCCACGACCGACGTGCTCGTCGAGGCCGCGCACTTCGACCCGATCACCGTGGCCCGCACCGCGCGCCGGCACCGGCTGCCGTCCGAGGCCGCCAAGCGGTTCGAGCGCGGCGTGGACCCGCTGCTGCCCGCCGTCGCGGCGCAGCGCGTGGTCGACCTGCTCGTGGAGCTGGGCGGCGGCACCGCCGACCCGGCCGTGAGCGACCTGGACACGACGACGGCGCCCAAGCCCGTGCGTCTCGACGTCACCCTGCCCACACGGCTGTCGGGCGTCGCGTACGACCGGGCACAGGTGGTGGGCATCCTCGAGCAGATCGGCTGCACGGTCACCGACGCGGTGGCGGGCGCCGCCGTGGACGCGGTGCGCGTGACGCCCCCGTCGTGGCGCCCCGACCTCACCGAGCCGGCGGCGCTGGTCGAGGAGGTCGTGCGCATCGCGGGCTACGACCAGATCCCGTCCGTGCTCCCCGCCGCGCCCGGCGGCCGCGGCCTCACCACCGAGCAGCGCGCGCGCCGCTCGGTGGCGCGCGCCCTCGCGGAGGCGGGGCTCGTGGAGGTGCTGTCCTACCCGTTCGTCGGGCAGGCGGACCTGGACGCGCTCGGCCTGCCCGCCGACGACGTCCGCCGCGAGACCCTGCGGCTGGCCAACCCGCTGGCCGACGACCGTCCGTCGCTGCGCGCCGACCTGCTCTCGACGCTGCTCGAGACGGCGCGCCGGAACGTCTCGCGCGGGCTGCCCGACGTCGCGGTGTTCGAGATCGGTCTGGTCACGCGGCCGGTGCCGGGCACGCCCGCGCCGCCGCAGCTGCCCGTCGGCGTCCGCCCGTCCGACGAGGACCTCGCGGCGCTGGTCTCCGCGGTGCCCCCGCAGCCGCGGCACGTCGCCGGCGTCCTCACGGGCAGGGCACGCCCGGCCGGCTGGTGGGGCGACGGCCGCGCGGCCGACTGGACGGACGCGCTCGCCGCCGCCCGCCTGGTGGCCGAGCGGACCGGGGCCGAGGTCACGGTCGTGGCCGACACGGGCACGATGCCGTGGCACCCCGGGCGCTGCGCGGCGCTCACCCTCGCCGACGGCACCGTCGTCGGGCACGCGGGCGAACTGCACCCGAAGGTCGTCGAGGCGCTCGCCCTGCCCGCCCGGGCGGCGGCGTTCGAGCTCGACCTCGGCGCGCTGATCGCCGCGGGCGGCGAGGAGCCCGTCGCGGCGTCGCCCGTGTCGGCGTTCCCGGCCGCCAAGGAGGACTTCGCATTCGTCGTCGACGCCGCGGTGCCCGCGGCGGACGTGCACGCCGCCGTCGTGGCGGGGGCCGGCACGCTGCTGGAGGACGCGCGCCTGTTCGACGTCTTCACCGGCGAGCAGGTGGGCGAGGGCAAGAAGTCCCTGGCCTACTCGGTGCGGCTGCGTGCCGCCGACCGCACCCTCACCGCGGACGACGTGCGCGCCGTCCGCGAGGGCGTCGTCGCGGCGGCCGCCGAGCGCGTGGGGGCCGTGCTGCGTGGCTGACCTCGCTGCAGGGTCCGGGCCGCGGGAGGCCGTCGCCACGACGGTCCCCGCGGCCCGGACGGCGCTCGTCACCGGCGCGAGCCGGGGGATCGGCCGCGCCGTCGCGCTCGGGCTCGCGGCGGCGGGCCTCGACGTGGCGCTCGTCGCGCGCGACCCCGGCCGCCTCGCCGAGGTGGCGCGCGAGGTCCGCGGCCTCGGCCGGGTCGCCCTCGAGCTCCCCGCCGACGTGACCGACGCCGCCGCGGTGGCGGCCGCCGTGCGGTCCGCCGAGGCGGCCTCGGCCGACGGCGGGCTCGGATCGGTGGACCTGCTCGTGAACAACGCGGGCCGCATCGACGCCGAGGTGCCGCTGTGGGAGGCCGACCCGGACGAGTGGTGGGCGGTGCTCGAGACCAACGTGCGCGGGCCGTTCCTGCTGGCCCGGCACGCGGTGCCGGGGATGCTGGCGCGCGGTGGCGGCCGCGTCGTCGACCTCAACAGCGGCGCGGGCTCGCACGACAACGCCGTCGCGACCGCCTACAACGCCAGCAAGACGGCGCTGATGCGCCTCGGCGCGGGCCTGCACGACGCCGGCCACGCCCGCGGGCTGCGGGTCCTGGAGGTCGCGCCCGGCGTGGTGCGCACGGACATGACGGGCGCGATGCGCGCCCACGTGGGGCGGACGGAGTGGACGCCCGTCGAGCGCACCGTGGACCTCGTGACGGCGTTCGCGCGAGGCGACCTGGACGCCTGCTCCGGCTGGTTCGTCCGCGCCTCGCACGACACCCCGGACTCGCTGCGGCGGCTCGCGGACGACGCGACGGCGCCGGCCGCGCGCCGGCTGCGGGTGCAGCCGGCGGCGGACGAAGACCCGCTCGGCCCGGCGCTCACCGGACGGTGAGCCCAGGGCGCAGGGCTCACCGGCGCTCGTCGCGCCAGCGCACCCACTGCTCCACGAGGGACAGATCGTAGTCGGGCCCGCTCGTGCCGATGGTGAACAGCGTGGCGCCGGCGTCGAGCAGCTTCTGCCCGACCTCCTGGGGCGGGGCGCCCACGCCGACCGAGCGCTCCACGAGCGCCGCGGTGTCGCGCCCGACGGCGTCGCCGTGCTCGTCGAGGATCGCGGACTTGCGCGTGAGGGTGTCGACGTCGCCGAAGGAGTGCCAGACGTCGGCGTGCTCGGCCACGAGGCGCAGCGTCTTCTTCTCGCCCCCGCCGCCGATGAGGACCGGGATCTGCCGCGTCGGGGCGGGGTTGCCGGCCGCGAGCCTGGCCTTGATGCGGGGGAGCGCCTCGCCCAGGTCGGCGATGCGCGATCCGGCGGTGCCGAACTCGTAGCCGAACTGGTCGTAGTCCTTGGCGAACCAGCCCGCGCCGATGCCGAGGATCAGGCGGCCGCCGCTGATGTGGTCGACCGTGCGGGCCATGTCCGCGAGGAGCTCGGGGTTGCGGTAGGAGTTGCACGAGACGAGCGCGCCGATCTGCACGCGCTCGGTCTGCTCGGCCCAGGCGCCGAGCATGGTCCAGCACTCGAAGTGCTTGCCGTCGGGGTCGCCCGAGAGCGGGAAGAAGTGGTCCCAGTTGAAGATCACGTCGACGCCGGCGTCCTCGGCGCGCCGGACGGCGTCGCGCATCTGGGCGTAGTCGGCGTGCTGCGGCTGGAGCTGGACCCCGATGCGGACGGGGAAGGTGGTGTCGGTCACGGCGCGAGCCTACGACCGCCTGCAGGCGGTCCCGTCACGCCGTCCGGGTGGCGACCGCGAAGACGCGCCGGAACGCCAGCGGCGTGCCGAACGGGCGCCGCGGGTACGCCTCGCGCAGCGCCGCGCCGAGCTCCGCGTCGAACCGTGCGCGCAGGTCCGTGCCGTGCGCGGCGTCGTGCGCGTCGAGCGCGTGCAGCACCGGCTGGGCGCCGGTCGCCGAGATCCACCGCAGCACCGGGTCGTCGCCGTCGAGCACGTGCGTGTAGGTGGTCTCCCAGGCGTCGACCGACCAGCCGGGCCCGGACAGGAGCTCGAGGTACTCGGCGGGGTCGCCGACGGTGCGGCGCTCGACCGGCCCGACGACGGCGGCGTAGGGCGCGCGGCCGGCGACCTCGCGCAGGGTGCGGTGGCTCGGAGCGTCGTGGTTGCCGGGGACCGAGAACGCGAACGTCTGCCGGGCGGTCGCGGCGAGCGCGGGGAGGAGCTCGCGGTGGCCGGGCACCCACTGGAGCGTGGCGTTGCTGATGACGAGGTCCGCCTCAGGCGCGGGGCCGTGGCCGGCCGCGTGGTCGCGCACGTCGGCGAGCTCGTACCTGCCGTCCGGGTCGGCGGCCCGGGCTCGCTCGATCATGGCGGGCGAGGCGTCGAGCCCGACGAACGAGGCGTCCGGCCACCGATCGCGCAGCACGGGCGTGAGGTGGCCGGGGCCGCACCCGAGGTCGACGACGCTCGACGGCTCGCGCAGGACGCGGGCGACGAGCTCGCCGAACGGGCGGGAGCGTTCGTCGGTGTAGCGCAGGTAGGCGGTGGGGGACCAGTCGGCCACGGCAGTTCCTCTCGACGTCGAGTATCTCGACATCAAGATACTCTGCCAGGACCTAGGGAACCAGCAGCACCTTCCCCGTGGTGGCGCGGCTTTCGAGCGCGCTGTGCGCCTGGCCCGCCTCGGCGAGCGGGAAGGTCGCGCCGACGCGGACGTCGAGGTCGCCCGACGCCGCGGCGCCCAGCACCTCGGCCGCGCGCCACTCCAGCTCCCCGCGGGTGAGCGTGTAATGCGCCAGGGTGGGCCGGGTGAGGTACAGCGAGCCGCCGGAGTTGAGGCGCTGCGGGTCGAACGGCGGCACCTGCCCGGACGCGCCGCCGAACAGCACCAGCGTGCCGCGCGGGCGCAGGGAGGCGAGGGAGGCGTCGAACGTCGCGCGCCCCACGCCGTCGTACACCACGTGCACGCCCCGCCCGTCGGTCAGGTCGCGCACGACGGCGGGCAGCTCGGTGGCGATGTCGTCCATGGCCGCGTAGTCGATCGTGTGGGCGGCGCCGGCCGCCGACGACAGGGCCGCCTTCTCGGGCGAGGAGACCGTCGTGATGACGCGACCGCCGCGCGCCACCGCGAGCTGCGTGGCGAGCAGGCCCACGCCGCCCGCGCCGGCGGTGAGCAGGACGTCGTGACCGGGGCCGACCTCGAACGTGGACGCCACCAGGTAGTGCGCCGTCATGCCCTGCAGCGGCAGCGCGGCCGCCGTGACGAGGTCGAGGCCGGCGGGGACGCGGACGGCGTTCGCGGCGGGCACGACGGCCAGCTCGGCGTACGAGCCGGGCGCCTCGTTCCAGGCCACCCGGTCGCCCACCGCGAAGCCGGTGACGCCGTCACCGAGCGCCTCGACGGTGCCCGCGCCCTCGACGCCGACGACGTGCGGGTAGTCCATCGCATACACGCCCGCGCGGCGATAGGTGTCGATGAAGTTGACCCCGGCCGCCGCGACGCGGACGAGGAGCTCGCCCGGCCCCGGTGATGGATCGGGCTGCTCGACGTACTCCAGGACCTCGGGACCACCCGCCGCGCGGGCCACGACTGCGTGCATGGCTCCGAGCCTACGCACGCCGTCCGGTCAGTCCATCCGCTCCCCGGCGCGCACGGGCGCGTCGAGCCGGTTGCCGGCGGGCGCGAGCGGGCACGTCCATGCCGGGTCGTAGCGGCACGACGGGTGGTAGGCGAAGTTGAGGTCCACCACCATCCGGCCGTCCGTCGCGCCGAGGTCGGCGCCCTTGGCCGTGTCGAGCAGGTAGCGGCCCCCGCCGTAGGAGCCGTCCCCGGCCGTGCCGTCCCGCAGCGGCACGAACAGCCCGCCGCCGTACTGGGCCAGCCACCAGACGTCGAGCGTGCCGAGGCCGGGCAGCGCCAGCACGCCGACGCGCTCCATGGTGGTCGTGCCGTCCGTGCCGGTGTCGACGTCGAGGGTGGCCGGGGCGGCCGGCCGCAGGGGCAGCTCGAAGCGCAGCGCGGGGTCGTAGGGCCAGGACGGCAGCCCCGACGCGCGCAGCGGGTCGCCGGCCGGCAGCGGGCTCTGGGGGTGGGTGACGAACAGGTCGTCCCGACCCTCCCGCCAGACCGCGTGCCCCTCGGCGGGGTCCGGGACGGCGCGCACCGCCGCGTACAGCTCGGCGACCCGGCGGCGCCAGTCGGCGAGCTCGAGGGCGGAGGCCGGCGTCACGACGCCGCCCCGGGGGCGGAGGCGACCTCGAGCTCGGCGAGCAGCAGCGCGTCGCCGCCGGCGTGCCGCCAGGCCGCGTGCCGGCGCAGCCGGAGGCCCGCCTCCGCGGCCCGGGCGGCCAGCAGCTCCGGAGTGGCGAAGCGGTCGTGGTGGACGGGGAAGGCGTGGCGGACGACGGCGGGTCGCCCGAACCCGGTGAACGTCGCCGTGACGACCCGTCCGCCGGGCCGCAGCACGCGCGCCCACTCGGTGAGCGCCGCCGCCGGGTCGGGCAGCAGGTGCAGGGCGGTGACGCACGTGACGAGCTCCACGGAACGGTCGTCGAGCGGCAGCGCGGCGGCGTCGGCCCGCACCAGCCGGGCCGCGGGCACCTCGCGCCGGGCGACGGCGAGCATGTCGGGGGACAGGTCCACGCCGGTCATCGCGAGCGGGCGTGGCGCGGCGGCCGCGAGCGCCCGCAGCACCAGGCCGGTCCCGGTCGCGACGTCCAACACGTCGCGCACGTCGTCGAGCGCGCAGAACGCCGCGACCTCGACGGCCAGGTCGCGGTGCATGGCGCTCTCGTCGTAGGTCGCGGCGCGGGCGTCATACGCCGCCGCGACCGCGGCCGAGACGGCGTCGTCGGTGGGGGTCGAGGTCACGGCCCGACCCTATGCTTCGCGTGTGACCGCAGACACCCGTGCCGCCCTGACGATCCGACCCGCCACCGACGACGACTGGCCTTCGCTGTGGCCCATCGTCGAGGCGGTGGTACGCGAGGGCGAGACCTACGTCTACCCGCTCGACCTCACGAGCGAGCAGGCGCGGGAGATCTGGATGGAGCGGGCCCCGGGAGCGACGGTCGTGGCGGAGGGCGCGGACGGGACGCTCCTGGGCACGGCCAAGATGGGCCCGAACCGACCCGGCCACGGCGACCACGTGGGCACGGCGTCGTTCATGGTGTCGCCCGCCGCGCGCGGGCTCGGGGTGGGCCGGGCGCTCGGCGAGCACGTGGTCGCCTGGCATCGCGAGCAGGGTTTCCGCGGCATCCAGTTCAACGCGGTGGTGGAGTCGAACGAGGCCGCGGTGCGGCTCTGGCGCTCGCTCGGGTTCGAGGTCGTGGGCACGGTGCCGGGCGCCTTCCGCAGTCCCGCGCACGGCTTCGTCGGGCTGCACGTGATGTACCTGCCGCTCGTGGGCTGACGCTCTGCCCGGCCCTCGAGAAAGGGATCCCCACAGGCTGCATACGTATGTATAGTGCTGCATATGGTCAGCACCGAGTCGAGCACCGAGCCGCGCACGTTCCGCGTCGCCGTCGCCGGTGCCTCCGGGTACGCCGGGGGCGAGTTCCTGCGCCTCGCGGCGCGTCACCCCGCCCTCGAGATCGGGACGCTCACGGCGCACTCGAACGCCGGCGTGCGCCTGGGCGCGCTGCAGCCGCACCTGCGCTCCCTCGCGGACGAGGTGCTCGAGCCGACCACGCCCGAGGCGCTCGCGGGCCACGACGTCGTCGTCCTCGGCCTGCCGCACGGGGCCTCCGGCGAGATCGCCGCGCAGCTGCCCGACGACGTCCTCGTGCTCGACCTCGGGGCCGACCACCGGCTCGCCTCGGGCGCCGACTGGGAGCAGTTCTACGGCTCGCCGCACGCGGGCACCTGGCCCTACGGCCTGCCGGAGCTGCTGCACGCGGACGGCGCGGGCCACGTCACCGGCGCCCAGCGCGACCAGCTCGCGGGCGCCCGCCGGATCGCCGTGCCGGGCTGCAACGTCACGGCCGTCACGCTCGGCCTGCAGCCGGGCGTCGCCGCAGGCCTCGTGAGCCCGGCCGACGTCGTCGCGGTCCTCGCCAACGGATACTCCGGCGCAGGCAAGTCCCTCAAGCCTCACCTGCTCGCGGCCGAGGGCCTCGGCTCCGCCGCGCCGTACGCCGTGGGCGGAACGCACCGGCACATCCCCGAGATCACGCAGAACCTGCGCACCGCCGGCGCCCCTGACGTGACGATCAGCTTCACGCCCACCCTCGTGCCCATGTCGCGCGGCATCCTCGCGACCGTCACGGCGCGGCTCGCGCCCGGCCACGAGGACGCCACCGCCGCCGACGTGCGTGCCGCCTGGGCCGACGCCTACGCGGGCGAGCCGTTCGTCGAGCTGCTGCCCGAGGGGCAGTGGCCCACCACGGCCGCCACGCTCGGCGCGAACACCGCCCTCGTGCAGGTCGCGCTCGACGCGGCCGCCGGGCGGGTCGTGACCGTCACCGCCATCGACAACCTGGTCAAGGGCACCGCCGGCCAGGCGGTCCAGGCCATGAATCTTGCCCTCGGCCTGCCGGAGACGGCCGGCCTCGTCACCGAAGGAGTCGCTCCATGAGCATCACCGCACCGGCCGGGTTCCGGGCCGCCGGCGTCGCCGCCGGCCTCAAGGCGTCGGGCGGGCGCGACGTCGCGCTCGTCGTCAACGACGGCCCGCGACGCACGGCCGCGGCGGTGCTCACGACCAACCGCGTGCAGGCAGCGCCCGTGGTGTGGACCCGCCAGGCGGTGAGCGACGGCGCCGCGCGCGCGGTCGTCCTCAACTCCGGCGGCGCCAACGCGTGCACCGGCCCCGAGGGCTTCGGCGACACCCACCGCACGGCGGAGCACGTGGCCGCCGTCCTGTCCGCGAGCGCCGCGACGCCCGAGGACGAGGTCGGCGCCGGCGACGTGCTGGTGTGCAGCACCGGCCTCATCGGTGTGCGTCTGGCCATGGGCGCCCTGCTCGGGGGCGTCGACGCCGCGGCGGCCGCGCTCGCCGGCGACGGCGGCGACGCCGCCGCGGACGCCATCCGCACCACCGACACCGTCTCCAAGCAGGCGCTCGCGCAGCGCGACGGCTGGAGCGTCGGCGGGATGGCGAAGGGCGCCGGCATGCTTGCCCCGGGCCTCGCCACGATGCTCTCCGTCATCACGACGGATGCCGTCGTCGACGCCGCGACGGCCGACGCCGCGCTGCGGACCGCCACCCGGACGACCTTCGACCGCGTCGACTCCGACGGGTGCATGTCGACCAACGACACCGTGATCCTGCTGGTCAGCGGCGCGTCGGGCGTCGAGGTCGGCCTCGAGGAGCTGACGGCGGCGGTCACCGAGGTGACGGCCTCCCTCGCGCGCCAGCTCGTCGCGGACGCCGAGGGCGCGAGCCACGACATCGCCGTGACGGTCACCGGCGCCACCACCGAGGACGCGGCGGTCACCGTCGCCCGGGCCGTCACACGCTCCAACCTGTTCAAGGCGGCCATCTTCGGGAACGACCCCAACTGGGGCCGCATCGTGGCCGCCGTCGGCACCGTGCCCGAGGAGGTCGCACCCTACGACCCGCTGGCGCTCGACGTCACGGTCAACGGCGTGCAGGTGTGCCGGGCGCAGGGCGTGGGCGAGCCGCGCGAGCTGGTCGACCTCGCCGCGTCCCGCGAGGTCACCGTCGTGGTCGACCTGCACGCGGGCGACGCGTCCGCCACCGTGTGGACCAACGACCTCACGCACGACTACGTGCACGAGAACAGCGCGTACAGCTCATGAGCAGCGACGTCGTGAACGGGCTCGCGCCCGAGCAGAAGGCGGAGGTGCTCGTCGAAGCCCTGCCGTGGCTGCAGGAGTTCGCCGGGGCGCTCGTCGTCGTCAAGTACGGCGGCAACGCGATGATCGACGACGAGCTCAAGGCCGCGTTCGCGCAGGACATGGTCTTCCTGCGCCAGGTGGGCCTGCGGCCCGTCGTCGTGCACGGCGGGGGACCGCAGATCAACGCCATGCTGGAGCGCCTCGACATCCACAGCGAGTTCCGCGGAGGGCTGCGCGTCACCACGCCCGAGGCGATGGACGTGGTGCGCATGGTCCTCACCGGCCAGGTGTCGCGCGAGCTCGTGGGCCTCATCAACGCCCACGGCCCGCACGCCGTCGGGCTCTCCGGCGAGGACGGCGGCCTGTTCGGCGCGGTGCGCCGGCACGCGGTCGTCGACGGCGAGCCCGTCGACGTCGGCCTGGTGGGCGACGTCGTGCAGGTGCACCCGTCCGCGGTGCAGGACCTGCTGGACGCCGGCCGCATCCCCGTCGTCTCGACGGTGGCCCCCGACGTCGACGACCCGACCCAGGTGCTCAACGTGAACGCCGACACGGCCGCCGCGGCGCTCGCGGTCGCGCTCGGCGCCTCGAAGCTCATCGTGCTCACCGACGTCGAGGGCCTGTACACCTCGTGGCCGGACAAGGACTCCCTCGTCGAGGAGATCTCTGCGCCCGACCTCGCGGCGCTGCTGCCGAGCCTGACCGCCGGCATGGTGCCCAAGATGGAGGCCTGCCTGCGGGCCGTGCAGGGCGGCGTGCCGCGCGCCACCGTGATCGACGGCCGCCAGCCGCACTCCGTGCTGCTCGAGGTCTTCACCACCCGCGGCAACGGCACGATGGTCGTGCCGGCGCGCACCTCGGTCGCCCCGGCCGGAACCACCCCGGACAAGGAGGCGTCCGCATGAGCGACACCCTGCAGGCCGTGAGCGGCGGCGCGCTCGCCGACGCCTCGAACGCCGCCTGGACCGACCGCTACTCCCACGCCGTGATGGACACGTTCGGCCGGCCGCAGCGCGTCCTGGTCCGCGGCGAGGGCGCGTACGTGTGGGACGCGGACGGCCGCCGCTACCTCGACCTGCTCGCCGGGATCGCGGTCAACGCCCTCGGCCACGCGCACCCCACCCTCACGGCGGCGATCAGCGCGCAGCTCGGCACGCTCGGGCACGTGTCGAACTTCTTCGCCACGCCCACGCAGATCGGGCTGGCGGAGCGGCTGCTGCACCTCGCGGGCGCACCCGACGGCTCGCGGGTGTTCTTCACCAACTCGGGCACCGAGGCCGTCGAGGCGGCGTTCAAGATGGCGCGCCGCAACCGTTCCGACGGACCCGGCGAGGGCGCGTCCCGCACCCGGGTCCTGGCCCTCGAGGGGGGCTTCCACGGCCGGTCGATGGGCGCGCTCGCGCTCACCGCCAAGGCCGCGTACCGCGAGCCGTTCGAGCCGCTGCCCGGCGGTGTCGAGCACGTCCCCTTCGGCGACACGGCCGCGCTCGAGGAGGCGTTCTCCCCGGCCGCCGTCGCCCAGCGGGGCGGCGTCGCGGCCCTCGTCGTCGAGCCGCTCCAGGGCGAGGCCGGGGTCCGGGCCCTGCCCCCGGGCTACCTGGCGCACGCCCGTCGCCTCACGACCGAGGCGGGTGCGCTCCTCGTGCTCGACGAGGTGCAGACCGGCATCGGCCGGACCGGGTCGTGGTTCGCGTTCCAGCAGCCCGAGGTCGGCGGCGGCGTCGTGCCCGACGTCGTCACCGTGGCCAAGGGGCTCGGCGGCGGGTTCCCGATCGGCGCGGCGATCGCGTTCGGCGAGCGCGCGGCGACCCTGCTGGGCCGCGGCCAGCACGGCACCACCTTCGGCGGCAACCCCGTCGCCGCGGCCGCGGGCCTCGCGACGCTGGGCGTCATCGAGCGCGACGGGCTGCTGGACAACGTCCGCCGCGTGGGCGACTTGCTGCGCACCGGGATCGAGGCCGCCGGCAACCCGCTCGTCGCGGGCGTGCGCGGCCGCGGCCTCCTGCTCGCGGTGCAGCTCACCCGGCCCGTCGCGGCCGAGGTCGCCGCCGCGGCGCTCGACGCCGGCTTCGTCGTCAACGCCGTGGCGCCCGACGCGATCCGCCTCGCCCCGCCGCTCGTCCTGACCGCCGACCAGGCGCGCGAGGCCGCCGGCTTCTTCGCCGCCGTCACCGTCCCCAATACCTCCGAGAGCGAGCACTGATGCCCCGCCACTTCCTGCGCGACGACGACCTCACCCCCGACGAGCAGCGCGAGGTGCTCGAGCTCGGCATGGCGTTCCGGGAGGACCGGTTCGTGCGCTCGCCGCTCGCCGGCCCGCAGGGCGTCGCCGTCCTCTTCGACAAGCCGACGCTGCGCACCCAGGTCTCGTTCTCCACGGGCATCGCGGAGCTCGGCGGGTTCCCCGTGATCGTCGACGGCCGCCTCGCCCAGGTGGGCGTGCGCGAGTCCGTCGCGGACGTCACCCGGGTGCTGGACCGCCAGGTGTCCGCCATCGTGTGGCGCACCTTCGGGCAGGACCGCATCGAGGAGATGGCGGCCGTCTCCCGGGTGCCCGTGGTGAACGCCCTCACCGACGGCTTCCACCCCTGCCAGATCCTGGCCGACCTGCTGACCGTCGCGCAGCACCGGGGCGGGCTCGGCGCGCTCGCGGGCCAGCGCCTCGCCTACGTGGGCGACGCCGCGAACAACATGGCGGCGTCCTACCTGCTCGGCGGCGTCACCGCGGGCCTGCACGTGGCCGTCGCCGGGCCCGAGGGCTACCTCCCGCCCGACGACGTCGTGGCCCGCGCCCGCGAGATCGCGACGACGACCGGCGGGTCCGTCACCGTGACCACCGACGTGCGCGCGGCCGTGGCCGGGGCCGACGTCGTCGCCGCGGACACCTGGGTGTCGATGGGCGACGAGGAGGAGGCTGCCGACCGCCTCGCCGACCTCGCCGGCTACGGCGTGGACGACGCGCTCATGGCCGCCGCGGCCGACGACGCGATCTTCCTGCACTGCCTGCCCGCCTACCGCGGCAAGGAGGTCGCCGCGTCGGTGATCGACGGGCCCGCGTCGGTCGTGTGGGACGAGGCGGAGAACCGGCTGCACGCGCAGAAGGCGCTGCTGACCTGGCTCCTGGAGCACCGGTGAGCGCCCCGGACGGCGCCTCGTCGTCGGGCCCGGCCACGGGTCCCGTCGCCACCGGGCCGGCGACGAAGGCCGCGCGCCACGCGCGGATCGTCGAGATCGTGCGCCGCACGCCGATCCACTCGCAGGCCGAGCTGGCCCGCGAGCTCTCCGACGCGGGCGTGAGCGTCACCCAGGGCACGCTGTCGCGCGACCTCATCGAGCTGCGCGCCGAGAAGGTGCGCAACGCGGCCGGCTCCCTCGTCTACGCCGTGCCCGGCGAGGGCGGCGACCGCAGCGTCCAGGCGGCCGGCGAGGGGGAGAGCGAGGTCGGCTACGTCGCAGCGCGGCTCGCCCGGCTGTGCAGCGACCTCCTCGTGTCGGCGGAGGCGTCCGGGAACCTCGTGGTGCTGCGCACGCCGCCGGGCGCCGCGAACTACCTGGCGTCGGCGATCGACCACTCCGTCTTCCCGGGCGTCCTCGGCTCCATCGCCGGCGACGACACGATCCTCGTGATCGCGCGAGACCCGCTCGGCGGCGACGACCTCGCCCGCCGCTTCCTCGAGCTGACCCAACCCTGACCTGACCTGACCTGACCTGACCTGACCTGACCTGACCTGACCTGACCGACGGCGGGCCGTGGCCCCCGCAGGCAGGCGCTGCCAGACTTGACCCGAACCCCCTCGCCAGAAAGAGAACTGTGATGACTGATCGCGTCGTGCTCGCCTACTCGGGCGGCCTGGACACCTCCGTGGCCATCGGCTGGATCGCCGAGGCCACCGGGGCCGAGGTCGTCGCCGTGGCCGTCGACGTCGGCCAGGGCGGCGAGGACATGAACGTCATCCGCAAGCGCGCGCTCGACTGCGGCGCCGTCGAGGCGTACGTCGCCGACGCGCGCGACGAGTTCGCTGCGGAGTACTGCATGCCCGCCCTCAAGGCCAACGGCATGTACCTCGACCGCTACCCGCTGGTCTCGGCGATCTCCCGCCCGGTGATCGTCAAGCACCTCGTGCGCGCCGCCCGCCAGTTCGGCGCGACGACGGTCGCGCACGGCTGCACCGGCAAGGGCAACGACCAGGTCCGCTTCGAGGTCGCGACGACGTCGCTCGCCCCCGACCTGAAGTCCATCGCCCCGGTGCGCGACCTCGCCCTGACCCGCGAGAAGGCCATCGACTACGCCGAGCGCCACGACCTGCCGATCGCGACCACCAAGAAGAACCCGTTCTCGATCGACCAGAACGTGTGGGGCCGCGCCGTGGAGACCGGGTTCCTCGAGGACATCTGGAACGAGCCCACCAAGGACGTCTACTCCTACACCGACGACCCGACGTTCCCGCCGGTCGCCGACGAGGTCGTCGTCACCTTCGACCAGGGCGTGCCCGTGGCCCTCGACGGCGTGGCCGTGACGCCGCTGCAGGCCATCCAGGAGATGAACCGTCGTGCGGGCGCCCAGGGCGTGGGCCGCATCGACATCGTCGAGGACCGCCTGGTGGGCATCAAGTCCCGCGAGATCTACGAGGCGCCGGGCGCCATCGCGCTCATCGCGGCGCACCAGGAGCTGGAGAACGTCACGCTCGAGCGCGAGCAGGCCCGCTTCAAGCGCCAGGTCGAGCAGCGCTGGTCCGAGCTGGTCTACGACGGCATGTGGTTCTCCCCGCTGAAGAAGAACCTCGACACCTTCGTCGACGAGACCCAGAAGTACGTCTCCGGCGAGATCCGCATGGTGCTGCACGGTGGCCGGGCCACCGTGACGGGTCGCCGCTCGGAGCAGAGCCTGTACGACTTCAACCTCGCCACCTACGACGAGGGCGACGCCTTCGACCAGTCGCACGCCAAGGGCTTCATCGAGATCTACGGCCTTGCCGCCAAGCAGGCCGCGGCCCGCGACGAGCGGTTCGGCAACGGCGTGGACTTCGGCACCGGGGAGTTCTGACGTGGCGTCTTCTGATACGGGGTCCGAGGTGACGCCCGGCGGCCCGGACGGGACCGTGGGCCGGACCTCCGACAACGTCTCCCTGTGGGGCGGCCGGTTCGCCGGCGGCCCGTCGCCGGAGCTGCAGGCGCTGTCCCAGTCGACGCACTTCGACTGGGTCCTCGCCCCGTACGACATCCGGGGGTCGCGGGCGCACGCCCGCGTGCTGCACGCCGCCGGCCTGCTGAGCGACGACGAGCTCGCGGGCATGCTCGAGGCCCTGGACGTGTTGCTCGCCGACGTCGAGTCGGGCGCGTTCCTGCCTGTGCTCGGTGACGAGGACGTGCACACCGCCCTCGAGCGCGGGCTCATCGAGCGCGCCGGCGCCGAGCTCGGCGGCAAGCTGCGCGCCGGCCGGTCCCGCAACGACCAGATCGCCACGCTCGTGCGGCTCTACCTGCGGGACCAGGCGAAGACGGTCGTGGCCCAGGTGCTCGACGTCGTGGACGCGCTCGTCGGGCAGGCGCAGGCGGCGGGCGACGCCGTCATGCCCGGGCGCACCCACCTGCAGCACGCCCAGCCGGTCCTCGTGGCGCACCAGCTCCTCGCGCACGCGTGGCCGCTGCTGCGCGACGTCGACCGCCTCGTCGACTGGGACGTGCGCGCGGCGCGCTCGCCGTACGGCTCGGGGGCGCTCGCGGGCTCGTCGCTCGGGCTGGACCCGGCCGCGGTGGCGGCCGAGCTCGGCTTCGACGGCCCGGTGGAGAACTCGATCGACGGCACGGCCGCGCGCGACGTCGTGGCGGAGTTCGCGTTCGTCGCGGCGATGGTCGGCATCGACCTGTCGCGGCTGAGCGAGGAGATCATCCTCTGGAACACGAAGGAGTTCGGCTTCGTGCGGCTGGACGACTCGTGGTCGACCGGGTCGAGCATCATGCCGCAGAAGAAGAACCCGGACATCGCCGAGCTGGCGCGCGGCAAGGCGGGGCGCCTCGTGGGCGACCTCACCGGCCTGCTCACCACGCTCAAGGGCCTGCCGCTGGCGTACAACCGGGACCTGCAGGAGGACAAGGAGCCGGTCTTCGACCAGGTCGCCACCCTCACGGTGCTGCTGCCCGCGTTCGCGGGGATGGTCCGGACGCTCACGTTCGACACGGGGCGGACGGCAGAGCTCGCCCCGCAGGGCTTCTCGCTGGCGACCGACATCGCCGAGTGGCTGGTGCGGCAGGGCGTCCCGTTCCGGGTCGCGCACGAGGTCGCGGGCGCGTGCGTCCGGGTCTGCGAGGAGCGCGGCATCGAGCTGTGGGACCTCTCGGACGCGGACCTCGCCGCCATCTCGGAGCACCTGACGCCGGGCGTCCGCGAGGTCCTGAGCGTCGAGGGGTCCGTGGCCTCGCGCGACGGCGTCGGCGGCACCGCCCCGGCACGCGTCGCGGAGCAGCTCGAGGAGGCCGCGGGACGGTCCGCGGAGTTCCGCTCCTGGGCGGAGGGCTGAGCCACCCACCGGACGCAGACGGCCGTGCTCCCTACGCGGGAGCACGGCCGTCGCCGTGCTGGCAGGCAGGATGGGGGGCGGGCCCGTCGTGGCGACGGCGGGCGCGATGCACCTACGCGACCGCGCGGCGCCCGCGCGGGAAGGAGCTGTCCGGATGACCGTGCCGTTGGACGTGCTGGACGTGCTCGTGGACCGGGTGTGCAGCGCCGCCGCGCGCCTGCCTGGCCCGGCGGCGCCCGCACCGTGGCGCCGTACCCGCCTCGTGTGCGTGGACGGCCCGGCGGGGTCGGGCAAGACGACGCTCGCCACGCAGCTGGCAGTGCGGTTCGCGTGCCAGGTGGTGCACCTGGACGACCTCTACGAGGGGTGGGAGGCGGGCCCCGACGGCGGCGCTCGTCGGCTGGGCGAATGGGTCCTCGAGCCGCTCGTGGCCGGGCGGCCGGGACGGTACCGCCGGTACGACTGGGAAGCGCAGGTGTACGCGGAGGCGCACGACGTCGAGCCCGCGCCCGTGCTCGTGGTCGAGGGCTGCGGGGCCGCCGCACGCCAGGTCGACCCGTGGGCGGCGGTGCGGGTGTGGGTCGAGGCGGACGACGGGGTGCGGCTCGCGCGAGGGTTGCGCCGTGACGGAGAGCAGGCCCACGCGCAGTGGCTGCGATGGATGGCCGACGAGCGCACCCATTACGCCACCGAGAGGACGCGGGAGCGGGCGGACGTCCGGCTCGACGGCGTGGGTCGTCTCGTCGCCGCCTCGGCGACCTCGCCGGTCGGGCCGCGATGAGCGGGCCGCGCACGGGGAGCGACCGCGCGGTGGGTCGCGACATGATCCCTGGCCGTGACTGGTTCGAGCGCGACGTGCACGTCGTGGCGCGCGAGCTGCTCGGTGCGCTCCTGACCCGCCGCACCCCCGGCGGCGCCGTCACCGTGCGGATCACCGAGGTCGAGGCCTACGCGGGCCCGGCCGACCCGGGCTCGCACGCGTTCCGCGGGGAGACGGCGCGCAACCGCACGATGTTCGGCGAGGCCGGGCGGGTCTACGTGTACCGGCACCTGGGGCTGCACCACTGCATGAACGTCGTGTGCAGCCCGCCGGGCGAGGCGTCGGCGGTCCTGCTGCGCGCCGGCGAGGTGGTCGAGGGCGCCGACCTGGCGCGCGAGCGGCGCGCCGCCGCGGGCGTCACCCGGTCGGACGTTGACCTGGCGCGCGGCCCGGCGCGCCTCACGGTCGCACTCGCGGTCACGCGGGACGACGACGGGCGGGACGTCACCGACCCCGGGGGAGAGCTCGTCCTGCGCGTGCCGGCGACCGTCGACCGCGCCGGAACGGAGGTCGTCGCCGGCCCGCGGGTGGGCGTGAGCGGCGACGGCGGCCGCGCGGACCTGTTCCCGTGGCGGGTCTGGCTCGCCGGCGACCCCACCGTCTCGCCGTACCGCGCCGCGGGACCGCGGCGCCGGTCGCGGTAGCGGTCGGGCACACTAGGAGGGCGACCCGTCCGGGTCGCGACCCCCTTTCCCGAGGAGCACACGGTGACCGACGTTCTCGACGAGCTGCACTGGCGGGGCCTGGTGGCGCAGTCCACCGACGAGGCCGCGCTGCGTTCTGCGCTGGCCGAGGGACCCGTCACCTATTACGCGGGCTTCGACCCGACGGCGCAGAGCCTGCACATCGGGCACATGGTCCAGCTGCTGAACATGCGCCGTCTGCAGCTCGCGGGGCATCGGCCGCTCGCGCTGGTCGGCGGGGCGACGGGGCTGATCGGCGACCCGCGGCCCACCACGGAGCGCTCGATGCAGTCGCGCGACGTCGTGGCCGGATGGGTGGACCGCATCCGCGGGCAGATCGAGCCGTTCCTCGACTTCGAGGGCCCTGCCGCGGCGCGCATGGTCAACAACCTCGACTGGACCGGCTCGATGTCGGCGATCGACTTCCTGCGCGACGTCGGCAAGCACTTCCGCGTGGGCACCATGCTGTCGAAGGACATCGTGGCCCGCCGTCTGCGCTCGGACGAGGGCATCAGCTTCACCGAGTTCAGCTACCAGGTGCTGCAGGGCATGGACTTCCGGGAGCTGTACGAGCGGCACGGCTGCACGATGCAGCTCGGCGGCAACGACCAGTGGGGCAACCTGCTGTCTGGCGTCGAGCTGATCCGCAAGACGCACGGAGCTGCGGTGCACGCCCTCACCTCGCCGCTCATCACCAAGGCGGACGGCACCAAGATGGGCAAGTCGGAAGGCGGGGCCGTGTGGCTCGATCCGGAGCTGACGAGCCCGTACGCCTTCTACCAGTTCTGGCTCAACACCGCGGACGCGGACGTCGTGAAGTACCTCAAGGTGTTCACCTACCGCTCGCGGGAGGAGATCGAGGCCCTCGAGGGGGAGGTAGCCGAGCGGCCCTTCGCCCGCGAGGCGCAGCGCACCCTGGCCGGCGACCTCACGACGCTCGTGCACGGGCAGGGCGCCACGGACGCCGTGATCGCGGCGAGCCAGGCCCTCTTCGGCCGCGGCGAGCTCCGGGGCCTGGACGCCGGCACGCTCGGCGCCGCGGTCGCCGAGCTGCCGCGGACGACGGCGAAGGCGGGCGACCTCGTGGTCGACGCGCTCGTCGGGTCGGGCCTCGTCGCGTCGAAGGCGGCCGCGCGCCGGGCCATCGGCGAGGGCGGCGCCTATGTGAACAACACGAAGGTCGCCTCCGAGGACGCCGCGCTCGCGGCGGAGGATCTGCTGCACGGCCGGTACGCCGTGCTGCGCCGCGGCAAGCGGACCCTTGCGGTGGCCGTGGCGGAGTGACCGAGGCGGAGTGACCGTGGCGCGCAGCGCCGTGACCGGGGCCCGGGTGGGAGCGAAGAGCTCTCGCCCGGGCCCCTGGTCGTAGCGCGTGCCCCGCGGTCCGTGCCCACGAGCAGGTCGGACGCGTATCGGCGCAGGTCAGAGGGCGATTTGGTACCCCGGCGGAACTGTGTGTAATGTTCAGGTCGTTCGCCCGACAGGGAGAACGGACACCGAGGAGACAGCCGAGAGGCTGGGTACCGGTGGCCGGCCCGGGGCGGACAACCCGAATCCTTCTTCACGAGGACGCCGCGTGCGCCCTCGTTCGGGAACGGGTCGTTCGAACCAGCGCTTCAGAGCTTCGGCCGGAAGTTGACGGGGCAGGACGAACCGAGTAAGGTTGAGGGGTTGCCCCGGCGGGGCTGGAACGGGAATGGTTCTGGTCTTGTGGGTGTGCGTCGGTTGTTTGAGAACTCAACAGTGTGTTTGATAGTCAATGCCAAATTTTTGGAACCTTTGTTGGTTTC
>NZ_JBHWYY010000029.1:0-50061 GCF_042728595.1 Isoptericola sp. NPDC060185
GCGGCCGGGGGGGCCGGCGGCGGGCGTTTTATCGGGGGGGGGGGCGGCGGGGTGGTTTTGGGTGTTTTCCTTCGCTGGGGGGGGGGGGGCGGGGGGGGGGGCGGCCCCCCCCCCGCCGCGGTGGTACGGGCCGGTGCCGAGGGCCACGCCCACGGCACCGGCCCCGCCGTCACTTCGCGGTGCCGACTCCCGGGCCACGGAAGGTCAGCGTGTCGACGACGGCCCCCGTGTTCGTCGTCACGTAGAGCGTCCCGCTGCCCTTCGGCGCCGAGGCGAGCGGCACGACGATGTCCGTCAGCGTCCCCGTCGACGGCAGGGAGACCTTGGCGAACGACGGGCCCGTCGCGGAGCCCCAGCGGAGCCAGAGCTGGCCCTTGCCGGACGCGCGGACGACGACGTCGTCGATGCCGTCGAACGCGACCGGCCCCACCTCCAGGGAGCCCTTCTTGCCGAGGCTGACGGCCTTGCCGCCGTTCGCGGACGCGTCGTCCACGACCTCACCGCCGGTGACCGGGTGGAACTCGGCCTCCTGGACGAACGGGTTCAGCCGCACCGTGGCCTCGCCCGAGGCCGGGGGCTGCCCGTTGGCACCGCCGTCCGTGTAGGTCACGACGACCGCGCCGTAGAGGTTGGCTCCGGCGCCGTGCTCGGGCGAGTTCGCGTCGGTCTGCCACACGCCCTCGCAGCCCGTGCCCGAGAGCTCGGGGTGGGCGTGCTCGTCGTGCCCCAGGCCGTACGTCCACTTCACGCGGTCGCACACGGTCGCGTCGCCGTCCTCGGCGTCCTTCGTGGTGACCTTGAACGGGATGGCGTCGCCCCAGTTGAAGAACGCGCCGTTCGACGGGAACTCGACGGTGACCTCCGGGGCCTGGTTGCCGACCGAGATCACCTTCGAGGTCAGCGACCGCTTGCCGCTGGCGTCCGTGACGCGCAGGCGCGCCGTGTACTGGCCGAGCTCCGTGTAGGTGTACTTCGCCGTCACCCCGCTGAGGTCGAACGTGCCGTCGCCGTCGACGTCCCAGTCGTACGTGAGGGCGTCGCCGTCCGGGTCGGACGAGGCGCTCGCGTCGAACGTCACCTCCAGCGGGGCCGACGACGAGGAGTCGGGCGTCGTGGTGAACCGGGCCTGCGGCGCCTTGTTCCCGGCGGCGTAGTCGATCCGGTACAGCCCGGCGTCCGGGTTGGCGCGGAAGAATCCGTCGCCGTAGTCGAGCACGTACAGCGACCCGTCCGGCCCGAACTCCATGTCCATCGGGTTGTCGTTGATCGGCTGGCCGGCCGGCCCGATGATCGAGTTCGGCATGAAGTCCTCGATGTGCGTGACGCCGAGCGTCTCCGGGTCCACGGTGAACGCGGCCAGGTAGTCCTGGGAGAACTCGCCCATGAAGTGCTTGCCGTCCCAGTACTCGGGCAGCTTGCCGGGGGCGGTGCTGTCCGCGTCGTAGTGGTAGACCGGGCCGCCCATGGGCGCCTGACCGGAACCGCTGCCGAAGCTCACGAGCTCGTCCCACGGCTGGTCGCCGACGTTGTCGCCGTACCAGAGGGTCGCGGGCCGCGCCGGGGGCAGGTCGACCAGCCCGGTGTTCCAGCGGGAGTTGTTCTTCAGGTTCTCCGGGTCGAAGAACTCCCCGGGGGTGGCCGTGGCGAAGTCCCACTCGTTGTAGGCGAAGTTGTCGCCCGTCACGTAGGGCCAGCCGGAGTTGTGCGGGTCGTCGAGGGAGACGACGTTCCACTCCACGAGACCCATGGGCCCACGGTTGTTCGCCTCGGCGACGGCGCGCGAGGCGTCCGGGCCGTAGTCGCCCCACGAGAGCGTGTTCGACGCGGGGTCGACGTCGATGCGGAACGGGTTGCGCACGCCCATGACGAAGATCTCGGGGCGCGTCTTGTCGGTCCCGGGCGGGAACAGGTTGCCCTCGGGGATGGTGTACGAGCCGTCGGCCTCGACGTGGATGCGCAGGATCTTGCCGCGCAGGTCGTTGGTGTTCCCGGCGCCGCGACGCGAGTCGAAGCCCGGGTTCATTCCGGGGGCGTCGTTGTTCGGGGCGAAGCCGTTCGCGCCCGGAGTGCCCGCGGGCGTGTTGTCGCCCGTCGAGAGGTAGAGGTTGCCGTCGCCGTCGAAGTCGATGTCGGCGCCGACGTGGCAGCACTGCCCGCGCTGCGTGCCCACGTCGAGGATCTTCTGCTCGGTGGTGAGGTCGAGCTTGTCGCCCGTCCACTGGAACCGTGCCAGGCGGTTGACACCCTTCCACCGGTCCCAGTAGCTCTCGTCCTCGCCGGCGGGCAGCTTCTCCGGGGCGTTGCCCGTGGGGGTGTCCGACACGCCGTCGCCGTCCGCGTCCCGCGGGGCGTAGACGAGGTAGACCCAGCCGTTCGTCTCGAAGTCGGGGTCGATGGCGATGCCCTGGAGCCCGTCCTCCGAGTTGGCGTACACGTCGAGGGTGTTGATCACCTTCGTGACGCCGGTCGACGGGTCGGTGAGGCGGACGTCGCCGTTGCGGGCGGTGTGCAGCACCCGGCTGTCGGGGAGCACCGCCATGTCGATCGGCTCGCCGACGTCCTTGGTGAGCGTGATCTTCTCGTAGTTGGACCAGTCGAGCGCGGCGTCGCCGCCCGGCTCGGCCGCGTGGTCGACGCCGTCGTGCGCGACGGCGGGCGCCGTGGCGGCGCCGATGCCGGTGAGCGCCAGCAGGCCCGCGGTCAGCGCGGCGGTCGCGCGCCGGCTCGGGGCCCTGTTCGCGTGGATATGCTTCATCTGATGCCACTCCTGTGAGGTTCAGTCGCCTGCGAGAGGTCATCCGGACCGGGTCACCCCCGTCGCGCCAACGACGGATCAGGGTGGCCCGGTTCTGTGTCGTTCCTGGTCGGGGGCCTGTCCGGCGCCCTGGGTCTGCCCTCCTCGTCTCGTCGTCGAGCGGAGCCGCCGCACGTCGTCATGCGGGGGTGCGCGTCGCGTCGCGCCTGCTCGGCGCGGGCGACGGTGGAACCGTTGCGCAGGATGAGTCGTTGCCGACCACCTGGTCGTCATCCTACGAGACTTCCGTCGATAGTCAATCAAAAGTTGGGCGCTTGTCGACTGCGACGTGTCGCCGGTCGGCGTGAGGGGGTCGCGCCGCTCAGTCGCGGCGCGTGAACGTCAGCACGGGGCGGCCCGTGCGCGGGTGCGTGAGCACCTCGGTGCGCACCCCGTAGACGGGGTCGAGGACGTCGGGCACGAGGACGTCGCGCACGTCGCCGGCGGCGACCACGCGGCCGCCTGAGAGCAGGACCACGTGGTCGCAGTGCTGGGCGGCGAGCTGCAGGTCGTGCAGGGCGGCGAGCACGGTGACGCCGCGGTCGGCGAGGGCGCGCAGCACGCGCAGCGCGTCGAGCTGGGCCGCGATGTCGAGGTGGTTGGTGGGCTCGTCGAGCAGGATCAGCGCGGGCTCCTGCGCGAGCGCGCGGGCCATCTGCACCCGCTGGCGCTCGCCCCCGGACAGGGTCGTGACCTGGCGGTCCGCGAGCCCCGCGGCGCCGACCTCGTCGAGGGCGCGCAGGGCGGCGGCGCGGTCGGACGCGGAGTCGCCGGCCAGCAGGGAGCGGTGCGGGATGCGTCCGAGCAGGACGGCGTCGAGCACGGTCACGGGCAGGTCGGTGGAGGCCTCCTGCTCGACGAACGCGAGCGTGCGGGCACGGCGGCGCCGCGGCAGGGCGAGCAGGTCCGCCCCGGCGAACGTGACGCGGGGCGCGCCGACGGTGCCGTCGAGCCGTGCGTCCGACGGCGGCTGCACGCCCGCGACGACGCGCAGCAGCGTCGACTTGCCGGACCCGTTCGGACCGAGCAGGCCGCTCACCGCGCCCGGCGGCGCGGTGACGTCCACGCCGTCGAGGATCAGCCGCCCGCCCGTCGCCCACGAGACCCGGGAGGCATCGAGGCCCGCGGCAGGGGAGCCGGGCCCGGCGGCGCGGGCCGCCGCGGCGAGGTCGGCGCCGGCGCTCATGCGATCCTCCGCCCGCGCCACAGCAGCAGGGCGAACACCGGGGCGCCGATCGCGGCGGTGACGATGCCGACCGGCACCTCGCGCGGCGCGAAGACGGTGCGGGCCAGGGTGTCCGCCCAGACGAGGAACGACGCCCCGCACAGCGCGGACAGCGGCAGCAGCAGCCGGTGGCGCGCGCCCGTGAGGAGGCGCACGGCGTGCGGCAGGATGAGGCCGACGAAGCCGATCGACCCGGACTGCGAGACCAGAGCGCCCGTCAGCAGGGCGACGCCCACCAGCAGCAGCCAGCGCACCCGCGCCACCGGCACGCCGAGCGCGGCGGCGGCGGTGTCGCCGAAGGTGAACGCGTCGAGGACGGACCCCGTCGAGGCGAGCAGCGTGCCGAGCACCAGCACGGCCACGCCCGTGATCGCCACCGACGTCCACGTGGCCCCGGCCACCGAGCCCATCAGCCAGGACAGGATCTCGCGGTACGAGTCGCCGGTGGCCGACCAGAAGATGACGAAGCTCGTCGCGGCGGCGGCGAGCTGGCTCACCGCGAGCCCGGCCAGGACGGTGCGCGTCGGCGTGATCGTGCCGATCGCCCCGGCGAGCCCGAGGGCGGCGGCCAGCGCCGCGACCGCGCCGCCGAACGCCGCGACCGGAAGCAGCACGGTCAGCCCCGCCACGAGGACGAGGACCGCGCCGAGGGAGGCGCCGGACGACAGCCCCAGCAGGTACGGGTCGGCCAGCGGGTTGCGCGTGAGGGACTGCATGACGACGCCGCACACGGCGAGTCCGGAGCCCACGGCCGCCGCGGTGAGGACACGCGGCAGGCGCAGCTCCCAGACCATGCCGTCGGGCAGCGCGCCCAGCGGCTCCAGGCCGAGGGCGCCACCGAGGCCGAGGTGCGTGGCGATCGCGCGCCACACGTCCGCGACGGACAGGTCGGCCGGCCCGATCGTCACCGTCACGAGAACGGTCCCCACCAGCACGACGGCGGCCGCGGGCAGCCACCACACGGCGCCGCGGCGCGCGCCCGGGTGCCCGTTCTCGGGGGCCGGTGGCGCGGGGCGCGCGTCGGGCCGGGCCTGGACGGTCACAGGTCGAGGCCCGCCAGCTGGTCGGCGAGGTCCACGACGGCGTCCACGTTGCGCACCCCGGCCTCCGACTCCGGGAACGGCACCGTGAGGTAGCGGCCCTCGCGCACGGCCGTCAGCCGCGCCGTGGCGGGGTTGGACTCCAGCCGCTCGATCTTCTGCTCGGCGCTGTTCCAGGTCGCGTCGACGAGCACGATGACGTCCGGGTCGGCCTCGATGGCCTGCTCCCACGAGAACGACGTCCACGTGTCGTGCACGTCGCCCGCGACGTTCTCGAGGCCGACGGCGTCCATGATCATCTGCGGGGCTCCGATCCCGGCGCCGACGTAGGGGATGTCGTCGCCGGAGGAGTACCAGAGGGCGTCCAGGCCGCGGTCGTCGGGCGTCACGGACGCGAGGGTGTCCCGCTGGGCGGCGACGAGGTCGGCGGCGGCGTCCGGGACGTCGAAGATCTCGCCCACTTCGTCGATCTCCGCGAAGACGTCGTCGAACGTCAGCGGGTCGGGCATGGCCTCCGGGGACTTGCAGGCGGCGGGGGAGACGTAGGTCGCGACGCCCAGCTTCGCGAGGGTGTCGCGGTCGCCTGCGCCGTCGGCGGTGAGGTTGGACTCCCAGCCGGCGTACACGAGGTCGGGCTCCAGGCCGAGCACGGCCTCGGTGCCGGGCACCTGGTCGGACATCGGCGCAGCGACGGCGGGCGCGTCGGCGGCGGCGCCTGCGAGGGAGTCGGGCACCGGGCCGTCGAGGAACGCCGAACCGACGATGCGGTCGCCCAGGCCGAGCGCCAGCAGCATCTCGGTGGTGCTCGACTTGATCGTCACGACCCGCTGCGGCACGGCGTCGACGGTGGTCTGCGTGTCGCAGTTGTCGAGGGTGAGCGGGTAGGCGGTCCCCCCGGTGGACGCGCCGCTCGGGGCGGCCGAGGACGCGGCGTCGGCGGGATCCTGGGCGCAGCCCGCGAGGGCGACGAGGGACAGGGCGGTGAGCAGCACGGTGGGGACGACGGCGGGCACGGCGGGAAGGGGGCGGCGAGGCACGCGGGGGGCTCCAGGATCACGGGTCGGGGATGTCGTGGGGCGGTCAAGGTCCAGGACGGCGCGTCATCTCGCGCCGGTGGAACCGCGGCCCACGGCCCGGGTCGCGCCGACGGGCCAGAGTCGGGCCCGTGATCCGGCGTCGAGCCTAGTACGCCCGCGGCCGGTCGTGCTCTCGCCCACCGGACGTCGACGTAGTAGCCGATGTCGCATCTCGCGCCAGAAGCGACATCGGGGACTACGTCGACGTGCGGCCGGGGTCACGTCCGGCCTGCGTGCGGGGCGTTACGCTCCGGCGTCATGACCAGTCGCGTGCAGGACGCCATCTCGTGGCGGCGGCCGCGACGCCGGCGTCGCGGCGCACGGGAGAGCGCGGGCGCGGCGACAGGCCTCGTCCGCAGCGCCGTCGACCTCGCGCTGTCGATCGCGAACGGCTCCGCCCCGGCCGGCGAGGTCTCCGGGTTCGGGACGGACGAGCCGCGCGTGCCCCGCGACCCCGCGCAGCCTGTCGCAGAGCTCCCGTGCGTCGTCGTCGGCGGCACCGCGCCGTGGGCCGCCGCACCGGGGGAGGACCGACCGCGCCTGTGGGCGACGGCCCCGCGGTTCTGGGTCGAGCTGCCCGGGGCCGGCGGCGAGGTCGAGGTCGACCGCGCGACGCTCGCGCTGCGCTCGTTCGCCGTCGCGCCGGGGCA
Organism: Isoptericola sp. NPDC060185; assembly: GCF_042728595.1. NCBI lineage: Bacteria > Bacillati > Actinomycetota > Actinomycetes > Micrococcales > Promicromonosporaceae > Isoptericola > Isoptericola sp. NPDC060185. The sequence goes on from NZ_JBHWYY010000029.1 coordinate 6,786, forward strand.
GGAGGGGCCCGTCACGCTCGACACCCGCTGCCAGGCGACCGTGGCGGGACCGGGGCTCGAGCTCGTGCTGGAGGGATCGTGGCTCGCCGTCGCGTGGCTCGGGCACCTCGCCCGCTGGCCGGACCCCGGCCCGCCGGCCGGACGGTGAAGTCCCGACGGTGAGTTCTGACGAACCTGCAATCTTTGCGCGGGCCCGGACGACGGGTGGGACGCTGAGGACATGAGCAGGACGTCGCGGCGGCAGCCCGCCGCCAGGCCCGCGGACCCCGGCGACCCGGCGGGCTGGGCGCTCGAGACCTGGGTCCCGCCCGAGCCGCGGCGGCGCGACGGGTGGTGGGCGGCGCTCGCGGGGGTGGTCGCGACGGCGGCCGGCCTGGCGGTGGCGGAGCTGGTCGCGGCGGTCGTCGACCCGTCGTCCAGCCCGGTCCTCGCCGTCGGCGGCGCGGTGGTCGACGGCGTGCCCGGCTGGCTCAAGGACCTCGCCGTCTCCTGGTTCGGCACCGCGGACAAAGCCGTGCTGCTCGCGACGATGGGCGTCGTGGCGCTCGCGGGCGCCGCGTTCGCCGGGTTCCTGCAGCGCCGGCGCCCGCCGTGGGGCGCCGTCCTGGTGGGCGCGGTGGGCGCGGCCGCCGCCGTCGTGGCCGCGGGCCGCCCGGGCGCGAGCGTCGTGTGGGCGCTGCCGAGCCTGGTCGGCGTCGTGGTGGCGGTCGTGGTGCTGAACGCGTTGCTCAGCCGCGTCGAGATCTGGTTCGCCGAGGACGAGCGGCCCGGCGCGGACTGGCGCGAGGCGATCGACCGGCGGCGGTTCCTGCAGTGGACCGGCGTGGCGGCCGCGGGGGCCGTCCTCGCGCTCGGGGCGTCGCGCGTCGTGTCCGCGGGGAGCCGCGTCGTGACGGCGGCGCGCGAGGCGGTCCGGCTGCCCCGCGCCGCGACGACCGCGCCTCCGCTCCCGGCCGGCGTGGACTTCGGCGGCCCCGGGGCCGTCCCGGGCCTGTCCCCGTACGTGACGCCGAACGCGGAGTTCTACCGGATCGACACCGCGCTGATCGTGCCGCAGGTGGACCCGGGGGACTGGTCCCTGACCGTGACGGGCCTGGTCGACGAGCCGTTCACGATCACCTGGGACGACCTGCTGGCCCTGCCGCTGGAGGAGCACGACGTCACGCTGACGTGCGTCTCCAACGAGGTGGGGGCCGGCCTCGTGGGGAACGCGCGCTGGCTCGGCTACCCGGTGCGCGAGCTGCTGGCGCGGGCGAAGCCGCAGGCGGGCGCGGACATGGTGCTCTCGCGCAGCACGGACGGCTTCACCGCCGGCACGCCGCTGGAGGTGCTGCAGGACGCCGGCCGGGCGAGCCTGCTCGCCGTCGGGATGAACGGCGAGCCCCTGCCGACCGAGCACGGCTTCCCCGCGCGGCTCGTGGTGCCCGGCCTGTACGGGTACGTGTCGGCCACCAAGTGGGTCACCGAGCTCAAGGTCACCACCTTCGCCGCCGACCAGGGCTACTGGACCCCGCGCGGCTGGTCCGCGCTGGGGCCGATCAAGCTGTCCTCGCGCATCGACGTCCCCCGACCGGGCGACGACCTGCCCGCCGGCGCGGTGACGGTCGCGGGGGTGGCGTGGGCGCAGCACACCGGCATCGCGCGCGTCGAGGTGCGGGTCGACGACGGCGCGTGGCAGGAGGCCGAGCTCGCGCCCGTCGTCGGCCCGGACACCTGGCGGCAGTGGCGCCTCGACTGGGCCGCGACGAAGGGCGACCACTCCGTGACGGTCCGCGCGACCGACGCCGACGGGAACGTGCAGGTCGAGGCGGAGGCGCCCCCCGCGCCCGACGGCGCGACGGGCTGGCAGACCATCCCGCTGACGATCACCTGACCCCGGGGTTCCCCGGAGGCTCAGGGGGTGAGCGCCGTGCGGTCCCAGCGGGCCAGGTCGGCGTCCACCTCGGCGCGGTGGAGGTCGCGGAACGTCTCTCCCGTGAGCTCGACGGACTCGATCCGGTCGTCGCGGAACCCGCGCACCCCGCCCCCCGGCCGTGCCCAGCCGACGAGGTACCAGCGGCCGTCGCCGTGCAGCAGCCGCAGGGGCTCCACCTCGCGGTCCTTGCCCCGGTACCGCAGGCGGAGCACCTGGCGACCCGCGACGGCGGCCGGCAGCCGGCCGAGCCGGCCGCGGTCCTCGGGCGCGCCCACGGCACCTTCTGCGCCCACCGTGTCGACGGGGACGATCCCGGCCGACACGGCCGCCCGCACGGGCTCGGGAGCCCCGGCCAGCACGCGGTCCCGCGCCCGGCGGGCCGCGCGGTCGAACGGTGAACCGGCGAGCAGCCCGAGCGCCACGGCGACGGCGAGCGCCTCGTCGGCGCGGAGGTGGAGCGGCGGCAGCGAGTAGTCCGCGAGGACGGAGTACCCGCCGGCACGTCCCTCGACCCCGTACACGGGCACGCCGGCGGCCCGCAGCGCGGCCAGGTCCCGCTCGATCGTCCGCGTCGAGACGCCCAGCTCCGCGGCCAGCCGCGCCGCCGTCACCGGCCGTGGCGCCCGCGCCCGCAGATGGTCGAGGACGGCGTGCAGCCGCTCGGTCCGTGTCACGGGTCCAGGCTGCCCGGGGCCGGTGACATCAGTCGGTCAGGTCGTGGTCAGCGGCGACGGGCCGCCGCGCGGTCACGGACCAGACCCGGCGCGCGCGCCCGTCGGCGGCGAGGTCCAGCAGGTCGATCCCGCCGACGTGCAGGCCGGCGGCGTCATCGTCGGCCGCCCACACGGCCGTGGCGTGCCCGGGACCCGACCGGGCGAGCACCGTGGCGTAGCAGAGCCCGCCCCGCCCGGCGCGGAAGGCGCCGACGAACGCCGCCAGGGCGTCGGGCCCGCGCCCGTCGTCGGCCGGTGCGAGAGCAGGGTCTCCGAAGCGGATCGTGAAGTCGTCGGTGGCGAGGGTCGGCGCGAGGCCGAGGTCGCCGTTCCAGAGGCGCGCCCAGCCGTCGAGCAGGTCGGTGACGGTCAGCGATGTCGTGGTGGTCATGACGCCACGGTCGCGGGGTACGGCGACAGCGGTGTGTCGGTGTTCCTCGGACCCGGGCGCCCGCCGTCACCGTCCTCGGCGGGTGGGCCGGGGGAGGTCGGCGCGCACTCCCCGGAGCGTCCACAGCCCGTAGGCGGCGAGCGCCGGCTTCAGCGCGAGCCACTCGCCCCAGCGGTGGTCGTCGGCGCGGGTCAGCCGACCGGCCAGGTCGGGCCGCTGCCGCCGCACGTAGACGCGCGCCTTGAGGGCGTGGGCGGGCTGGGACACGATCGTGATGCGGTCGGCGCCCTCGACCAGCGGGAGCACGCGGGCGACGTTCTCCCACGTCGTGCGGCTCTCCTCCTCGAGCACGAGGGGCCCGTCGTAGCCCAGGACGGCGACGGCGTGCGCGGCCAGCACGCTCGCCTCCGACCGGCCGCCGGTGGTGGCGCCGCCGCTGAGCACGAGGATCGACCGTGCGGCCGGGTCGATCGACCGGAGCCCGGCGCGGACCCGCCATCGGTTCACGGCGTTGGCCGCGGGGCCGGGGTTGCGGAAGCCCAGCACGACGACGGCCTGCGTCCCCTCGGACGGGCTCGCCTCGGCGACGAGCGCGCGCGACCAGCGCCGGTTGAGCCACTCGCCCGCCACGAGCGCGGCGACGCACGAGGCGACGGTCCCGGAGACGGCGAGGAACGGTCCGCGGCGCATGCAGGCGAGGCTATCCCGCGGCTCCCGCCCCCGGGACCAGGTCCGGGCCGCTGCACCAGGCGGTCAGAGCGGCGCGCCGAGCAGGGTCGCGACGAGGCCCAGGGCGGCGCAGACGCCGAGGGTGCGCAGCACGGACCAGCGTGCGACGAAGAGCAGGCCGGTCGCGGCGACGGCGATGGCGACGGCGACCGGTTGGACGGCGGTGAGGTCCGGGACCTCGAGGTGGAGCGGCCCGGCGGTCCAGGTGGTCGAGGTGGCGAAGAGGGTGTGGGTGGCGAAGTAGAGGGCGAGGTTGGCGATGACCCCGACCACGGCGGCGGTGATCGCGGCGAGGGCTGCGCCGAGGGCCTGGTTGCCGCGCAGCTTCTCGACGTAGGGCGCGCCGAGGAAGATGAACAGGAACGAGGGGACGAAGGTGACCCAGGTGGTCAGCAGGGCGCCGATCGTGGCGGCGACCCAGGGGTCGAGGTCGCCGGGGTTGCGGTAGGCGCCGAGGAAGGCGACGAACTGGACGACCATGATGAGGGGCCCCGGTGTGGTCTCGGCGAGGGCGAGGCCCTTGGTCATCTCGGTGGGGGTGACCCAGGCATAGGTCTCGACGGCGCGTTGGGCGACGTAGGCCAGGACGGCGTACGCGCCGCCGAAGGTGACCAGCGCGGTGCCGGAGAAGAACACGCCCTGCTGGGTCAGGCTGCTGCCCACGCCGGTGGCGAGGGCGACCACGACCACGGGGACGGACCAGGCGAGCAGCCCGACGACCAGCACGCGCAGTGCCCGCCGTCCCGAGGGTCGCTCGGCGTGCAGGGCGTCGTCGGGGATGAGCGGCGCGGGACCGTCGTCGGGGGTGGCGGGACGCCGCACCGTGATCAGGTCGGGTGCGTACCGGTGCACGAGCCAGCCCAGGATCCCTGCTCCGAGGATCACGAGCGGGAACGGCACCGCGAAGAGGGTCAGGGCGACGAACGCGGCGACGGCGAGCGCGATCAGTGCGGGGCTGGTCAGGGCCCGTCTCCCGACGCGGGTCACGGCCTGCACGACGATCGCGAGAACGGCGGGGGCCAGTCCGGCGAAGATGCCGGTCACGAGCGGGGTGTCGCCGAACGCGACGTAGATCGCGGACAGCGCGAGCAGGCACAGCATGCCGGGCAGGACGAAGAAGATCCCGGCGACGAAGCCGCCGCGCAGCCCGTTGAGGAGCCACCCGGTGTAGACGGCGAGCTGCTGGGCCTCGGGCCCGGGCAGGAGCATGCAGTAGTTCAGGGCGTGCAGGAAGCGGCCCTGGCCGATCCAGCGCTTGTCGTCGACGAGGGTGCGCTGCATGACGGCGATCTGCCCGGCCGGGCCACCGAACGTCTGCCAGGAGATCGCGAACCAGGTCCGCACCGCGGTACGGAACGGGACGAGATCGCGCTGCGCGGCGACCGACCCCGAGGGGTCGGGCCTGCCCGTGGGGTGCTCGTGCACGGCGATCCTCGGTGGTCGCGCTCAGGCCGGTTCGTGGCCGAGCAGGTAGGAGCGGCGGAAGTACTCGTACAGCGCGTCGAAGAGGGGTCCGGCGACGGCGAGGGTCGCCTCGTCGTCGCCGGTCATCGACAGCCCGCGCAGGATCGCGTCGAGGCCGGGCGCCTCGGGGGCGTCGAAGCGGTCGTCGTCGAGGTCGGCCTCGTGCACGATCTGCCCGATCCGTGCCAGGACCGGGTCGGTCAGCTCGTACCGCTCGAGGAAGGTCTCGAAGCTGCAGCGCGCCCCGTGATGCCCCAGCTCGACGCCGCGCATGTCGAACGCGGTGGCGTCGGCCGGGACGTCGGCGGCGTCGCTGACGAACACGAACTCGGCGTGCTCGTCGATGAAGCGTCGGATCAGCCACGCGCACGCCGCGCGGTCGATGTGCACCCCGGCGCGGGTCGCCCACCTCATCGCGTCCTCCCGGCAGGCGCGTCCTCGTGGCGGGCGACCAGGTTCTCCAGGTCGCGCAGCGCAGCACTGGCGGCGTCGCGCTCGGCCGCGGGGAAGAAGTCGCGGCGCGTCACCTGCCGGCTCGTGCGCCGTAGCCGGGCCAGGGTGCTGCGCTGCTCGCTCGGCGTCGACGCGAGGGCCGTGCGGGCGGACTCGGCGAGCGCCGTCCACTCGGTGGCGCGGTCCGCGGCCATCGCCGCGGCAAGGTCGCGCTCATGTGCGGCGGTCGACGGGCGGGCCAGCCACACGCTCGACGTGCCGCCGCGCTCCGCGACCTCCTCGGCCACCCACTCCAGCTGCTCCCGCGTGCGGGCGTCCGCGGGCAGCGCCACCAGGCCGTCGGAGACCTGGGCCACCCCCAGTCGCTTCAGCCTGCGCCACAGGGCCACCCGCGGCGCCGACGGCTCGCGGGGCAGCCGGTAGCTCAGCAGCACCCATTCCCCACCCACGGCAGGAATGTAACCGTGGTTACACGACCGCCACCACCCTGCGCCCGAACCGGCTTGCGCGCCTGGCTACCATGGACGCACAGGCGTCGACCCGGCCATCACCGGCGAGCCTCCGGAAGAACCGAGCGCACACGCACTCTCAGTAGAACCGGACGGGTAGGCCCGTGACAGCCGTGAACGAGCGGCGGGCGCCGGCACCAGCGGCGCCCGCAAGCGGGGTGGTACCGCGGTGTCCGCGCCTTCGGGCGGGGGCGTCGTCCTCGCACGGCAGCACCAGGTCGTCGACCAGGCGACCCGTACCACCGCCCGCCCGTTCCCAGGAGCCCACCCATGGCCTACCCGCAGCACCGCTCGTCCGAGAAGTCCGACCAGCCAGGCGCGGCGTTCGGCATCGCCGGCGTCCCCGCCTCCCCGGACCTGCCGGCGCTGGAGCGCGAGGTCCTCGACTTCTGGGCCGCCGACGACACGTTCCGCGCGTCCGTGGCGAAGAACCCGGCGGGGGAGAACGGCAGCAACGAGTTCGTCTTCTACGACGGTCCCCCGTTCGCCAACGGCCTGCCGCACTACGGCCACCTGCTCACCGGCTACGCGAAGGACGTCGTCCCGCGCTACCAGACCATGCGCGGCAAGCACGTGGAGCGCCGGTTCGGCTGGGACACGCACGGCCTGCCCGCCGAGCTCGAGGCGATGAGCCAGCTCGGCATCAAGACCAAGGACGAGATCCTCGAGCTGGGCATCGAGAAGTTCAACGCGGCCTGCCGCTCGTCGGTGCTGAAGTACACGACCGAGTGGCGCGACTACGTCACCCGCCAGGCGCGCTGGGTCGACTTCGACCACGACTACAAGACGCTCAACGTCACCTACATGGAGTCGGTGCTGTGGGGCTTCAAGAAGCTCTACGACGCCGGCCTCGTGTACGAGGACTTCCGCGTGCTGCCGTACTGCTGGAACGACCAGACGCCGCTCTCGAACCACGAGCTGCGCATGGACGACGACGTCTACCAGACGCGCCAGGACCCGGCCGTGACCGTCGGCTTCGACGTCGCGACCGTGCCCGCCGGCCAGGACGTCGTGCGCCCGGGCGACAAGCTCCTCATCTGGACGACGACGCCGTGGACGCTCCCGTCCAACCTGCTCGTCATGGTCGGCACCGAGATCGAGTACGTCGTCGTCGAGTCCTCGTTCACGGGGACCCCGCAGCGCTACGTCCTCGCCGAGGCGCGCGTGGACGCGTACGCCCGCGAGCTGACCGACGAGGGCGAGGACGCCCCGCGCGTCGTCGGGCGCCTCACCGGCCGCGAGCTGCTGCAGACCTCCTACGTGCCGCCGTTCTCCTACTACGAGGGGCGCGAGCGCGCGCACCGCGTGGTCGAGGCGGACTTCGTCACGACGACGGACGGCACCGGCCTGGTGCACAGCGCCGGCGCGTTCGGCGAGGACGACAAGGTCGTCTGCGACCGCGAGGGCGTCGCCTCCGTCATGCCCGTGCGGGCGGACGGCACGTTCACTCACCCGGTCGACGAGTACGCCGGGCTGCAGGTCTTCGACGCGAACCTGCCGATCATCGACCACCTCAAGGCGCGCACGCGCGGCGAGGCGGACGCCGGCTCGGTGACCGCCGGCACGGTGCTGCTGCGCCGCGAGTCGTACGCCCACTCCTACCCGCACTGCTGGCGCTGCCGGCAGCCGCTGATGTACATGGGCGTCTCCTCGTGGTTCGTCGAGGTGACGAAGTTCAAGGACCGCATGGTCGAGCTCAACCAGGAGATCTCCTGGACGCCGGAGCACATCAAGGACGGCCAGTTCGGCAAGTGGCTCGCGAACGCCCGCGACTGGTCGCTGAGCCGCAACCGGTTCTGGGGCTCCCCGGTGCCGGTGTGGAAGAGCGACGACCCGGCGCACCCGCGCATCGACGTGTACGGGTCGCTGGAGGAGATCGAGCGCGACTTCGGCCGCCTGCCGCTCGGCCCCGACGGCGAGCCGGACCTGCACCGCCCGTTCGTCGACGAGCTCACCCGCCCCAACCCCGACGACCCGACCGGGAAGTCCACGATGCGCCGCGTCGAGGACGTCATGGACGTGTGGATGGACTCCGGCTCCATGCCGTACGCCCAGGTGCACTACCCGTTCGAGAACGCGGACTGGTTCGAGCACCACTACCCGGGCGACTTCATCGTCGAGTACATCGGTCAGACCCGCGGCTGGTTCTACCTGCTGCACGTCCTCGCCACGGCGCTCTTCGACCGCCCCGCCTTCCGCACCGCCGTCTCCCACGGCATCGTGCTGGGCTCCGACGGCCGCAAGATGAGCAAGTCGCTGCGCAACTACCCGGACGTCTCCGAGGTGTTCGACCGCGACGGCTCCGACGCGATGCGCTGGTTCCTCATGGCCAGCCCGATCCTGCGCGGCGGCAACCTCGTCGTGACGGAGGAGGGCATCCGCGACTCCGTGCGCCAGGTGCTGCTGCCGCTGTGGAGCACCTACTACTTCTTCACCCTGTACGCGAACAGCGCGACCGGATCGGAGGGGGACGGTGCCGGCTACACGGCGAAGCCCGTGACGGCCGACCGCGTCGCGGGGCTGCCGGCCCTCGACCGGTACCTGCTGGCGCGCACGCACGACCTCGTCGCCATGGTCACGGCGCAGCTCGACGCCTACGACATCTCCGGGGCCTGCGAGTCGGTGCGCGAGCACCTCGACGTCCTCACCAACTGGTACGTGCGCACCCAGCGGGACCGGTTCTGGGCCGAGGACGCCGACGCGTTCGACACGCTGTACACCGCCCTCGAGACGCTGACCCGCGTCATGGCGCCGCTGGCGCCGCTGCTCACCGAGGAGGTCTGGCGCGGCCTCACCGGCGGTCGGTCCGTGCACCTCACGGACTGGCCCTCGGCCGACGGCGTCGTGGACGCAGCCCTCGTGCGCGATGACGAGCTCGTCGCCGCGATGGACGAGGTGCGTGCCGTGGTGTCCAGCGCCCTCGCGCTGCGCAAGGCGCACCAGCTGCGCGTGCGCCAGCCGCTGGCGCGCCTCACCGTCGCCGTGCCCGACCCGGCGGCGCTCGCCGACTACGCGGGGCTGCTGGCCACGGAGCTCAACGTCAAGGCGGTGGACCTCGTCGAGGCCGACGGCGCGGCGTCCGAGCGGTTCGGCATCACCGAGCGCCTCGCGGTCAACGCCCGCGCGGCGGGTCCGCGCCTGGGCCGCGGCGTCCAGGCCGTCATCAGGGCCGCGAAGTCCGGCGCGTGGCGGCGGGACGACGACGGCACCGTCGTCGTGACCACGGACGCGGGCGACGAGCCGCTGCTCGAGCCCGAGTACGAGCTGACGACGGTCGTGGCGGAGGGCGCCGGCGGCGAGGTCGCGGCGAGCGTGCTGCCCGGGGGCGGGTTCGTCGTCCTCGACCTTGCGCTCGACGACGCGCTGCGCGCCGAGGGCTACGCCCGCGACGTCATCCGCGACGTCCAGGACGCCCGCAAGGCCGCCGGCCTCGAGGTCGGCGACCGCATCGTGCTGGAGCTCGACGTCCCGGCCGAGCACGTCGCGGCCGTGGAGGCCCATCGGGACCTCATCGCCCGCGAGACGCTTGCCCTCGACCTCGCCGTGGCGGCAGGCGACGGCGAGCGCGCGGTGCGCGTGAGCAAGCAGGAGTCGCCGGCCGGCTGAGTGGCCCGCCCGGCCGTCAGGACCCTTCCTGCGCGAGGTCGAGGAACGCCTCGACCTCGCGCAGGAACGTCTCCGGGTGCCTCGGGTGCACCAGGTGGCCGCCGGGCAGGGTGACGAACCGCGCATCGGGCAGCAGGGCAGCCATCCGTGCCATCGCGTCCTGCGGCAGGTGGCTGTCGGGGCCGCCGCCGATCACCAGGGTCGGCGCGGTGACGGCGGCCAGGGCCGCCACCAGGCCGGGGGCGGGGGCGTTGAGCTCGGCCAGCACCGCCGGGCGGATCCTGCGCTCGTAGAACGACGCGTCGTCCGCGAACCGCTCCGGCACGGGCAGGCCGAGCGGCTCCGGGGGAGGGACCTCCTCCAGCACGAGCGCGGCGACGAGGCCGGGCCGCTCCTGCGCCACCAGCAGCCCGACCAGCCCGCCCAGCGAGTGCCCGATCAGCACCACCCGGTCCAGGGCGAGATCGTCGAGCAGCAGGAGCACGTCGTCGCGCAGCGCGGTCACGGAGCCGGCGCCGACGGCCGGGCTGCGGCCTGCGCCGCGCAGGTCGGGCACCACCACGGTGGCACGTTGCGCGAGCGCGGCGACGAACGGGTCCCACGTGCTGCCGTCGCCGCCCCCGCCGTGCAGCAGCACGAGCGGTGGGGCCGTCGACCCCGGTGGGCCCTGGACGGCGTGGTGGGCGAGGCGGACGGGAGCGTCGTCGGTGGCCATCGAGACGACCGTAGCCCTGGCCGACGACAGCCCCGGGCGACGACGCGGCGCGGCGGCAGGCCCGAGGGCTAGCCTGGGAGCCCCGGCGCGCCGGCGCCGGCACCCGCGAGGAGTCCCCGCCATGGACGCGACACCCGCCCCCGACGACCGCCCCCCGTTCGTGCCGCCGCGCTGGTTCGTGCGCTCGGCGTGGGCGTTCCAGCGCGGGGGCTACCGGCTCACCGGCGGGCGGTGGCCGCTGCGCCGGCCGACCCCCGGCGGCAAGTTCGGCATGCTGCGCCTGCGCGTCGTCGGGCGGCGCAGCGGTCAGGAGCGCGCCGTGATCCTCGGGTACGTGGAGGACGAGGGCCGGTACGTCACGCTCGCGATGAACGGCTGGGGCGACCCGCCGCCCGCATGGTGGCTGAACCTGCGCGCCCACCCTGACGCGGACGTGGACACGGTCGACGGCGCGCGGCCCGTCCGCGCCGCGGAGGCGCAGGGCCCGGAGCGCGACCGGCTGTGGGCCCTCGTCGGGCGCCACCAGGGGTGGGGCGACGTCGACCGGTTCGCCGCGCACCGCGCCGGCGAGACGCCGGTGGTGGTGCTCGCACCGCGCTGACGGGGCGGTCGTCGGCACCCGACGGTCGGGCGCGCAGCGCCTATCCTTCGGTGGTGACCCCCGACGCTGAGAACAAGCCCTCGACCGCCGACCGCAAGGCCAAGGCCGCCGAGCGTCAGGCCGCCCGTGCGGCGGCGGAGGACGCCGTGGCGCAGGAGTCGTTGCGCGAGGTCTACGCGGAGATCATGTCGCGAGCGCCGGAGCACGACATCGACCCGACGCTCGACCGCGTCCGGCGGGTGCTCGAGCTGCTCGGCGACCCGCAGCTCGCGTTCCGCTCGATCCACCTCACCGGCACCAACGGCAAGTCGTCGACGGCGCGCATGACGGAGCGGCTCGTGCGCGAGCACGGGCTGCGCACCGGCCTGTTCACGTCGCCCCACCTGACCAGCGTCACCGAGCGCATCCAGGTGGACGGCGAGCCGTTGAGCGCCGCCCGGTTCGTCGAGGTCTGGGAGGACGTCGCGCCCTACATCGGGGTCGTCGACCGCGAGTCGCAGGCCGAGGGCGGGCCCCGCCTGAGCTTCTTCGAGGTCCTCACGGTGATGGCGGTCGCGGCCTTCGCGGACGCCCCGGTGGACGTCGCGGTGATCGAGGTCGGCATGGGCGGGCGTTGGGACTCCACCAACGTCGTCGACGGCGAGGTCGCCGTGATCACGCCGGTCGGCATCGACCACGAGCGCTGGCTCGGCTCCACGCTCGCCGAGATCGCGACCGAGAAGTCCGGCATCGTCAAGGACGGCGCCACGGTGGTCAGCGCCGCGCAGGAGCCGGTCGTCGAGGACATCCTGCGCGAGCGTGCCGCCGCCGTCTCCGCCCACCTGCTGCGCGAGGACCTGGAGCTCGAGGTCGCCGGCCGCCGCGTCGCCGTCGGCGGGCAGCTCGTGGACCTGCGCACGCCCGCCGGGCTCTACACCGAGGTGCTGGTGCCGCTGCACGGCGAGCACCAGGCCCACAACGCGCTGCTCGCCCTGGCCGCCGTCGAGGCGTTCCTCGGCGGGCGCGCGCTCGACGGGGGCGTGGTGGAGACCGCGTTCGCCGACGTCGTCGTGCCCGGGCGCCTCGAGGTGGTGCGCTCCAGCCCGACCGTCCTGGTCGACGCGGCGCACAACCCGCACGGCGCGCAGGCGCTGGTCGACGCGCTGGACGAGGAGTTCGACCTGCCGCGGCTGGTCGGCGTCGTCGCCGTCATGGCGGACAAAGACGTGGAGGGCCTGCTCGCCACCCTCGAGCCCGCGATCACCGAGCTGGTGCTGACCCGCAACTCCTCTGACCGTTCCGCCGACCCCGAGGACCTGGCCGAGGTGGCGCGCGAGATCTTCGGCGAGGACCGGGTACGCACGGCCGCGCGGCTCGACGAGGCGCTGGCGGTCGCGGCGGACCTCGCCGAGAGCGGCGACCAGGTGGGCGTCGGCACCGGCCGCGGCGTGCTCGTCACGGGGTCGGTCATCACGGTCGCGGACGCGCGGATCCTGCTGGGACGCGGCTGACCGGGACGCCCCCGCGAGCGGGCACGATCACCCGAGCGGCGGCCGGCCAGGGTGCTGCGTGGCGTCGTCGCCGGGTGTTGGATGGGGGCACAGGCCGCCGACGGTGCGTGGCAGCCGTGAGCCGAGGAGGCAGGACATGAAGAAGTTGCTCGACGACCCCGCGGACGCGGTCACCGACTCGCTCGCGGGCTTCGCCCTCGCGCACGCCGACCTGGTCGACGTGCACACGGAGCCCGTCTACGTGTCGCGTGCGGGCGGTCCGGTGGCGGGCAAGGTGGGCCTGGTCAGCGGCGGCGGGTCGGGCCACGAGCCTCTGCACGCCGGGTTCGTGGGCGACGGGATGCTCGACGCGGCGGTCCCGGGCGCGGTGTTCACCTCGCCGACGCCGGACCAGATCGTCCCGGCGATCCTGGGCGCGGACTCCGGCGCCGGCGTCGTCGCCATCGTGAAGAACTACACGGGCGACGTGCTCAACTTCGAGACCGCGGTGGAGCTCGTCGAGGCCGAGGGCTCGCAGATCACGACGATCCTCGTGAACGACGACGTCGCGGTCGAGGACTCCCTGTACACCGCGGGCCGGCGCGGCGTGGCCGGCACCGTGTGCGTGGAGAAGATCGCCGGCGCGGCCGCCGCGCGCGGCGACGACCTCGGCGCGGTCACGGAGGTCGCGGGCCGTGTGGTCGCGAACGTGCGGAGCATGGGCGTGGCCCTGAGCGCCTGCACCGTGCCGCACGTCGGCAAGCCCTCCTTCGACCTGCCCGACGACGAGGTGGAGATCGGCATCGGCATCCACGGCGAGCCGGGCCGCCACCGCATCCCGTTCTCCGGCGCCACCGAGATCACGCGCAGCCTGCTGGACCCCGTCGCCGAGGACCTGCGGCTCGCGGCCGGCGACGACGTGCTGCTGTTCGTCAACGGGATGGGCGGCACGCCGCTGTCCGAGCTGTACGTCGTCTATGGTCGAGCGCGCGGGCTGCTCGAGGAGCGTGGTGTCACCGTCTCCCGGTCGCTCGTGGGCAACTACGTGACGTCCCTGGAGATGCAGGGCGCGTCCATCACGGTGCTGCGGCTGGACGAAGAGCTGCGGGAGCTGTGGGACGCGCCGGTGCGCACGGCGGCGTTGCACTGGTGACGGGCGCCGAGGGGCGCCCCGAGGCGAGGAGGCGTGCGGGCATGGGTCTCGACGTGGCTTGGGCGGAGCGTTGGGTGCGGCGCACCGCCGACGTCGTGGCGGCGGCGAAGGACGAGCTCACCGAGCTCGACCGGCAGATCGGGGACGGCGACCACGGGGAGAACCTGAACCGCGGGTTCCAGGCCGTGGTCGCCAAGCTCGACGAGCCGGGTGCCGCGGAGCGCGCGGAGGTCGGCGACGTGCTCATGCTCGTGGCCACCACGCTCATGTCGAAGGTCGGGGGAGCGTCCGGCCCGCTGTACGGCACGGCGTTCCTGCGCGCGGCGAAGCGCTCCGCACGGCCCAGCGTCGACGAGTCCGGCGTCGTCGTCCTGCTCGACGCCGCGCTCGAGGGCGTGACGTCGCGCGGCAAGGCCCAGGTGGGGGAGAAGACGATGGTCGACGCCCTCGCGCCCGCGGTCGAGGCGGCCACCGCCGCCGCGGACGCGGGGCAGGACCCGGTCGCGGTGCTGCGCGCCGCGGCGGACGCGGCCGACGCCGGAGCGGCCGCGACCGTCCCGCTCGTCGCCACCAAGGGGCGCGCGTCCTACCTCGGCGAGCGCAGCGCCGGGCACGAGGACCCGGGCGCCCGGTCGACGGCGCTGCTGCTGCGCGCCGCGCTCGACGCGGCGCTCGACGGTGCGGCCGACGGCGCCGCCGACGCCGCCGACGCCGCCGACGGCGCGGGCGGCGACCCGGCATGAGCGTCGGGCTGCTGCTCGTCTCCCACTCGGCCCGGCTGGCCGAGGGGGCGGCCGAGCTGGCCCGGGAGATGGCGCCGGACGTGGCCCTCGCCTGCGGGGCGGGGGACGGCGAGGGCGGCCTCGGCACGTCGCTGGAGGTCGTGCAGGAGGCTCTCGGGCGCGTGCTGCCCGGCGTGGACGGCGTCGTGGTGCTGGCCGACCTCGGCTCCGCCGTCCTGACCGTCGAGACCGCGCTGGAGCTCGACGACGACCTCGGCGGCCGGGTGCTCCTGGCCGACGCCCCGTTCGTCGAGGGCGCCGTGGCGGCGGCCGTCGCGGCGCAGCAGGGCGGCGACCTCGCCGCGGTGCTCGCGGCCGCGCGGTCCGCCGGGGCGCCCGCGCCGACGACGCCGGCGGTGTCGGCGGCGCCCGCCGAGCGTGCCGAGGAGGCGCCGGGGGACGTCGTCGCCGCGCGGGTGACGATCCGCAACCCGCTGGGCCTGCACGCGCGCCCGGCCGCGGTGGTGGCGCGCGCCGCGGCGGCGTTCGGCGGCCCGGTGACGCTCCAGGGCGTGGACGCGACGAGCGTGCTGCAGCTCATGGCGCTCGGGACGGCGGCGGGCACCGAGGTGGAGGTGGCGGCCCACGGTCCCGACGCCCGGGACGCGGTCGCGACCGTCGTCGGGCTGATCGAGGGCGGCTTCGGCGAGGTGTGAGCACGCTCACAGGAAATTGCACTTGGTGCAATATTGCAGCGGGTGCATGATTGTCCGGTGACTCCTCCGACCGCCGCCGGCGACCTCGGGCTGCGCGAGCGCAAGAAGCGCGCCCGCTCGGACGCGATCGTCGACGCCGCCCAGCGCCTCGTGCTCGAGCGCGGCCTGGACGCGGTGACGGTGGAGGAGATCGCCGAGGCCGCCCAGATCTCGCCCCGCACGTTCTTCAACTACTTCGAGTCGAAGGACGACGCGGTGCTCGGTCAGGGCGCGTTCGAGCTCAGCGCCGACGTCCGTGAGCCGTTCGCGGCCGGCGGCCCCAGCGGGCGGCTCGTCGCGGACCTCGAGGTGCTCGTGCGCGCGCTGCTCCACGCGTTCTCCGGGCACGGCCAGCACGCCGCGGAGCGGGTGCTGGAGATCCTCCAGCGCGAGCCCCGCCTGCTCAGCCGGCACTTCGCCTGGTTCGAGCGGCACAAGTCCCAGGTCGTCGCGCTGTTCGAGCGACGGCACGAGGCGGCCCCGCTCCCGGCCGACCCCGAGGTGTGCACGTTCGTCGTCTTCGGCGTCGCGCGCGCCGCGATGGACGAGTGGGACCGCACCGGCAGGAAGGGCGACGTGGGCGACCACGTGCCGCTCGTCATCGGCCAGCTCTCCGCGATCCTCACGGCGTGAGCGCCGGGCGCCCCGCGCCCGTCCTGCTCGCCCCGTCCCCGAACCACCCCCCAGCCCCCGTCACTACCCCGGCGCCCCGCGCCACCGATCCGAGGTGTCCCATGAGCCACGCTGCTCCCACCGCGCCGGACAAGCCGCTCGTCGTCCTGACGCAGCGCACCGTCTGGCTGATCTTCGGCGCCCTGATGGCGTCGATGTTCCTGTCCTCCCTCGACCAGACGATCGTCGGCACCGCGATGCCCACCATCGTCGGCGAGCTCAACGGCGTCGAGCACCAGGGGTGGGTCATCACGGCCTACATCCTGGCCGTCGCCATCGGCATGCCGCTGTACGGCAAGTTCGGTGACCTGTACGGGCGGCGCTGGCCGTTCCTCGTCGCGATCGGGCTGTTCACGCTCGCGTCCGCGGGCGCCGGGTTCGCGCAGAACATGCCGGAGCTCGTCGTCTGGCGCGCCGTGCAGGGCCTCGGCGGCGGCGGCCTGATGATCCTGTCGCAGTCGATCATCGCCGACATCGTGCCCGCCTCCGAGCGCGGCAAGTACATGGGCCCCCTCGGCGCCCTCTTCGGCATCTCCGCCGTCCTCGGCCCGCTCCTGGGCGGCTGGCTCACCGAGGGCCCGGGCTGGCGCTGGACCTTCTGGCTGAACATCCCGATCGGCATCATCGCGTTCGCGATCGCGTGGTTCTCGCTCAAGCTGCCCTCGCACCGCTCCTCGCGCCCGGTCGACTGGGCCGGCATCGTGACCATGGCCGTCGCCACCACCGGCATCGTGCTCGTCACCAGCTGGCGGTCGCTGTCGTCCAGCGGCTACGACTGGACGGACTGGCGCCTGTCGGGCCTGGTCGTCGTGACCCTGCTGGCGGTCGCCGCGTTCATCGTGGTGGAGACCCGCGTCGCGGAGCCGCTGATCCCGCTGCGCCTGTTCAAGAACCGCACGTTCACGATCACCACGCTCATCGGCCTGGTGCTCGGCATGGGCATGTTCTCGGCCATGGCGATGATCCCGACGTTCCTGCAGATGTCCACCGGCGCCGGCGTGACCGAGTCCGGCTGGCTGATGCTCCCGATGATGGCCGGCATGATGCTGACCTCGATCGTCTCGGGTATCGCCATCTCGAAGACCGGCCGCTACAAGATGTACCCGGTGGCCGGCCTGATCATCGTCGGCCTGGCGATGGTCTGGCTGACGCGCCTGTCGGGCGACATGTCGATGTGGACCTTCGGGGCCATGATCTTCGTGCTCGGCGCCGGCATGGGCCTCGTGATGCAGACGATCGTGCTGGCGGTGCAGAACGCCGTCGACCCGCGCGAGCTGGGCACGGCGACGAGCGCCAACAACTTCTTCCGCGAGATCGGCGCCGCGGTCGGCACGGCCCTGTTCACGACGATCTTCACCACGCGCCTGACGGACAACCTCAAGGACGTCTTCGCCGGGATGCCCGCCGGCGCGGGCGGCGCGGCGGAGGAGGGTCTCACCCCCGCCGTCGTGCAGGGGATGCCGGAGCCGTTCAAGTCCGGCGTCATCGACGCCTACGCGGACGCGCTGGCCCCGTCGTTCTGGTACCTGCTGCCGCTCATCCTGCTGGGCCTGGTCCTCGCGCTCTTCCTGCCGGTGATCAAGCTCTCCGACGTCGCCGGCATGGTGGCGCGCGGCGAGGCCGTCACCGACCCGGCGAAGGCCCTCGCGGCCGACGGCGCAGCCGGCGACGTGATCGTGGACGAGATCGGCGAGCGCACCGCGGACGTCACGTCCGACGACGACGGTCCCGGCACCCGCGAGCGCGCGGATATCGTGGGGTCGTGAGCAAGAAGGACGACCGCCCCCGCCCGGGGGACCGCATCAAGCCCCGCAAGCCCGCCAAGGTGCAGTTCACGTCGATGATGCTGCAGCTGGAGGCGTTCGTGGTGCTCTTCGCCGGCGTCGCCCTGTACGGGCTGCGCAACTCCGGCGGCTACGAGCTCGGCCCTCTGGTCATCGAGTCGCCCGTGGCCCTCTGGGCCGTGATCGGGGTGCTGTTCGTGGTGCTGCTGGTGATGTCCCGCATGGTGGGGACGCCGTTGGGGTACTACGCGGGGACGGTCGTGCAGGTGCCGGTGCTGGCGATGGGCCTGCTGCTGCCGATGATGTTCGTCGTCGGGGTGCTGTTCGTGGTCATGTGGGTGGTGGCCCTGCGCCTCGGCGGCCGCATCGACCGCGAGCGCGCCGCCTACGACGCGCAGCACCCGGAGACCGCGCCCAACCTCTGACCGAAGCCCCCTCGAGCACGGGATCTGTGTCGTCATTCACGTCATGGCGGTACGGATCCCGTGGTCGATGGGGGCGACGGCGCCGATAGGCTCTCCGTCATGACCGACGTCGCAGACACCACCCTGCCCGCCGAGCCGACCGCCCCCGCCATCGAGCGCACGCTGGTGCTCGTCAAGCCCGACGGCGTCCGCCGCGGCCTGTCCGGCGAGGTGCTGCGGCGCATCGAGGCGAAGGGCTACACGCTCGTCGCCGTCGAGCTGAAGCAGGCGACCACCGAGCTGCTCGCCGCGCACTACGCGGAGCACGAGGGCAAGCCGTTCTACCAGCCCCTGGTCGACTTCATGCTGTCGGGCCCGACGCTCGCCGTCGTCGCCGAGGGCCAGGGCGTCATCCCCGGCTTCCGCTCCCTCGCGGGTGCGACCAACCCGACGGAGGCGGCCCCCGGCACCATCCGCGGCGACCTCGGCCGCGACTGGGGCCTGAAGGTGCAGCAGAACCTGGTGCACGGCTCCGACTCGCCGGAGTCCGCGGCTCGCGAGATCGGACTCTGGTTCCCGCACCTCTGACATCCCGGTCCCGGGCGCCCTCGACCCCTGCCCGACGCACCGAGCGTGCTGACGTGTTCCCCGAACGACGGTCGTGGGGAGCAAGTCAGCACGCTCGATGCGTTCCCGGGCGGTGTCCGGGGCGGGCGGTCCGGGCGGGACCGGCGGAGTTCCGCGGATCAGCGACACCCTGCGGTTAGGCTCGCCGCGTGCACCTCAAGACGCTCACGCTCCGCGGCTTCAAGTCGTTCGCCTCGGCGACGACGCTGAGCCTCGAGCCGGGCATCACGTGCGTGGTCGGGCCGAACGGCTCGGGGAAGTCCAACGTGGTGGACGCCCTGTCGTGGGTGATGGGGGAGCAGGGCGCGAAGTCGCTGCGCGGCGGCAAGATGGAGGACGTCATCTTCGCCGGCACCTCCGGCCGCCCCCCGCTGGGCCGCGCCGAGGTGTCCCTCACGATCGACAACACCGACGGCGCCCTGCCGATCGACTACACCGAGGTCACGATCTCCCGGACGCTGTTCCGCAGCGGAGGGTCGGAGTACGCGATCAACGGCAGCTCGTGCCGGCTGCTCGACATCCAGGAGCTGCTGAGCGATTCCGGCATCGGCCGCGAGATGCACGTCGTGGTGGGGCAGGGGCAGCTCGACGCCGTCCTGCGCGCCACGCCCGACGACCGTCGCGGGTTCATCGAGGAGGCCGCGGGCGTCCTCAAGCACCGCAAGCGCAAGGAGAAGGCGCTGCGCAAGCTCGAGGCGATGCAGGGCAACCTCGCCCGCCTCACGGACCTCACCGCGGAACTGCGCCGCCAGCTCGGGCCGCTCGGCCGGCAGGCGGAGGCGGCGCGCAAGGCCCGCACGGTGCAGGCCGACCTGCGCGACGCGCGCTCGCGCCTCCTGGCCGACGACCTGGCCCAGCTCACCGCGCAGATGGCGCAGGAGCGGGCCGACGAGGCGGCGCTGAAGGAGCGGCAGCAGGCCACCGAGCAGGGGCTGGGGCAGGCCCGCGCGCACCTGGCGCGCCTCGAGGTCGCGGCGTCCGGCGCCGTCGCGGACGCGAGCCGCGCCGCCGACGCGTTCCACGCGCTGAGTGCACTGCGGGAGCGGCTGCGCGGCCTCGCGACGCTGGCCGACGAGCGGGTGCGGCTGCTCGGCGCCGTCGAGCCGGAGCAGCGCGGACAGGACCCGGCCGCCCTCGAGGCGCAGGCGGAGCGCGCCCGGGCGACGGAGGCGGAGCTGACCCGCGAGGTCGAGCTGGCGCGGGAGGCGGTGGAGCGGGTCGTCGCGGACCGCACGGACGCCGAGAAGGCCGCGGACGCGGCGGAGCGCGAGCTCGCGACGCTGCACCGCGGCGCCGCGGACCGGCGCGAGGGCCTGGCCCGGCTCTCGGGGCAGGTCGCGGCCCGGCGCAGCCGCGTGGAGGCAGGCGACGCGGAGCTGGACCGGGTGCGGGAGGTCGTGGCCGAGGCGGAGCGCCGGGCCGCGGAGGCGGCCCGCGAGTTCGGCGCGCTGGAGGTGCAGGTCGTGGGCGCCGAGGAGGGCGAGGAGGACCTCGACGCCCGGCACGAGGACGCGACGACGGCGCTCGCCGAGGCGCAGGCCGCGGTGCGTGACCTCGAGGCCCGCGCTGCGGAGGCGGAGCGCGACCGGGCCACCTGGAGCGCGCGGGTCGAGGCGCTCGAGCTGAGTCTCGATCGCAAGGACGGCGCGGGCGCGCTGCTCGCGGACGCCGCGCCGGGGGTCCTCGGCTCGGTGGCCGCGCTGCTCGGCGTCGAGCAGGGGTACGAGGACG
This sequence comes from Isoptericola sp. NPDC060185, assembly GCF_042728595.1. Classification (NCBI taxonomy): domain Bacteria; kingdom Bacillati; phylum Actinomycetota; class Actinomycetes; order Micrococcales; family Promicromonosporaceae; genus Isoptericola; species Isoptericola sp. NPDC060185. The sequence continues at coordinate 27,199 of NZ_JBHWYY010000029.1, forward strand.
CGGTGACGGCCGCGCTCGGCCCGGTCGCCGACGCGGTCGCCGTGCGCGACGTCGACGCGGCCGTCGACGCGCTGCGGCGCCTGCGGGACGACGACGCGGGTCGCGCCGGGCTGGTGGTCGGCGGCCCCGCGCCGGCGGACACCGCCGAGGCCGTCGCGGTGGACCTGCCCGACGGCGCGCGACGGGCGACCGACGTCGTCACCGTCGCCGGCCCGGCGGCGGCACCGCTGCGCACGCTGCTGCGCGACGTCGTCGTGGTGGACGACCTGGCGCAGGCCCGCGCGCTGGTGCAGCGGGCCCCCGAGGTGGTCGCCGTGACCCGGGCGGGCGATCTGCTCGGGGCGGCGCGCGCCTGGGGCGGCTCGGCGGCCGCGCCGAGCGTGCTGCACCTGACGTCCGCGCTCGACGAGGCGAAGGAGGGCCTGGACGACGCGGCGGCCCGCGGCGAGCGGTGCCGGTTCGAGCTCGTCGGCGCGCGCGAGCGGCTCGAGGCGGCGCAGGCGGCCCAGGACGAGACCCTCGCGCTGCTGCACGAGTCGGACGCGGCCCTCGCCGCCGTCGCCGAGCAGCTCGGCACGCTGGGCGCGGCGCACCGCTCCGCGCTGGCGGAGGCCGAGCGGCACCGCGCCACGCTCGCGCAGGCGCACGAGCGGCGCGCGGCCGACGAGGCGGAGCTGACGGACCTGGTGCGGCGGCTCGAGGTGGCCGAGGCCGAGCCCGCCCAGTCCCAGGAGCAGGTGGAGGCCGCGCAGGAGCAGCGGGACGCGGCCCAGGCGGCCGCCACCGCCGCGCGCGCCGCCGAGACCGAGGCGCGGCTGGAGCTGCGCACCAGCGAGGAGCGGGCGCGCGCGGTCGCGGGCCGTGCGCAGGGCCTCGCCCGGGCCGCCGCCCAGGAGCGCGCGGCGCGGGAGAAGGCGGAGCGCCGCGCGGTGCAGCGGGCGACGGAGGCCCGCACGGCCGCGTCGGTGCGCGACGACGCCGGCACGGCGCTCGGTGTCCTCGCGCGCTCGATCGAGCGGGCGCAGTCCGAGCGGGCCGCGGCCGACGAGGCGCGCGCGGCGCGCCAGCAGGAGCTCGACGCCGTGCGGGCCGACGCCGACCGGCTCGCGGGGGAGCTGCGCGACCTCACCGACGTGGCGCACCGCGACGAGGTCGCGCGGGCCCAGCAGGTGGCGCGGCTGGAACAGCTGCAGGCCCGCGCGGTCGACGAGCTGGGCAGCGACCCCGAGGTGCTCGTCGAGGAGTTCGGCCCGCACCGCGAGGTGCCCGTGGCGCGGCCCGCCGACGCGGCCGACGACGAGCCCGACCCGGACCCGGTGCCCTACGTGCGCGCCGAGCAGGAGAAGCGGCTGGCGACGGCGGAGCGGGCCCTCGCCCGGATCGGCGCCGTCAACCCGCTCGCGCTGGAGGAGTTCGCGGCGCTCGAGGAGCGCCACCAGTTCCTCACGGAGCAGCTCGCCGACCTCAAGAAGTCGCGTCAGGACCTGCTGCACATCGTCGAGGAGATCGACGAGCGCGTGCAGCAGGTGTTCGCCGAGGCGTTCCAGGACACCGCGGAGCAGTTCGTGCGGGTGTTCGGCCGCCTCTTCCCCGGGGGCGAGGGGCGGCTGGTGCTCACGGACCCGTCGGACCTGCTCACGACCGGCATCGAGGTCGAGGCGCGGCCAGCGGGCAAGAAGGTCAAGCGGCTGTCGCTGCTGTCCGGCGGGGAGCGGTCGCTGACGGCCGTGGCGTTCCTCGTGTCGATCTTCAAGGCCCGCCCCAGCCCCTTCTACGTGATGGACGAGGTCGAGGCCGCCCTGGACGACGTCAACCTGGGCCGGCTGCTCGAGATCTTCCGTGAGCTGCAGGAGGACTCGCAGCTCATCGTCATCACCCACCAGAAGCGCACGATGGAGGTCGCGGACGCGCTGTACGGCGTGACCATGCGCGGCGACGGTGTGACGACCGTCATCTCCCAGCGGATGCGCGAGACCGCCGACGCGCGAGGAGAATAGCGCCATGCTCACGTTCGTCTTCTGGGTCCTCGGGTCCCTCGTTCTCGCCGCGGTGGTGTTCCTCGTGGCCAACGTCATGGAGCGTCGTGAGGGGCAGGACGAGGAGGCCCCCGGCCTCCGTCGTTTCCTCCGCGACTTCCGGTCCGGGCTGCGGCGCAAACGCGTCGCGCCCCCCGCCCCGGTCGAGACCGGCATGGACGAGTTCTTCGCCGCGACGATCGAGGACGCCCCGGGGTACGTCGACCCGGAGGAGCTGACCGAGGCCCTGCACCGGGCCCGGCTGCAGGCGCGCAGCACCTGGCACGTGGGGACCGTCCGCAAGCCCGAGTGACCCCCGCCTGACACGGCGCGCGGTTCTGGGAGACTGTGCGCGTGACTGATCTGCTCTGGCTCTGGATCCTCCTCGGTGTCGTCGTCGTGGTCGGCGGCGGCGCCGCCCTGCTCGTCCCGCGGTCGCGCCGGCGTCGCCCGGACCACGACGCCGGGGGTTCGACGACGCTCGCGCCGCCCGCCGCACAGCCGCCGGTCGCGGAGCCGGGGGTCGGGGAGCCCGAGGCGCCCGCGGACGTCGCCCCGGAGGCCCCGGCGCTCGAGACGCCGGAGCCGGTCGCGGGCCGCCTGGTCCGCCTGCGCGACCGGCTCGCCCGGTCGGGCTCGCCCTTCGGCGCGCGCCTGCTGAGCGTGCTCTCGCGCGACCACCTCACGGAGGACGACTGGGACGAGCTCGAGGAGACGCTCCTGCTCGCCGACATCGGCGCGGGGCCGGCCGAGGAGCTGCTCGAGGCCCTGCGCACCCGGGTGCGCGTGCTCGGCGTCAAGGACCCGCAGTCGGTGCGCGACCTGCTGCGCGAGGAGCTGCTCAAGGTCGTCGACCCGTCCCTGGACCGCGAGGTCGCGACGACCGGCCCGGTCACCGAGGACGGCACGCGGCTGCCCGCGGTGGTGCTGGTCGTGGGCGTGAACGGCACGGGCAAGACGACGACGGTCGGCAAGCTCGCCCGCGTGCTCGTCGCCGAGGACCGCACGGTCGTCCTCGGCGCGGCGGACACGTTCCGCGCGGCGGCGGCCGACCAGCTGCAGACCTGGGGCTCGCGCGTGGGCGTGGAGACGGTGCGCGCGGACCGCGACGGCGCCGACCCGGCCGCCGTCGCGTTCGACGCGGTCAAGCAGGGCAAGGCCGACGGCACGGACGTCGTGCTGGTCGACACCGCGGGCCGCCTGCAGAACAAGGCCGGCCTGATGGACGAGCTCGGCAAGATCACCCGCGTCATCACGCGGGAGGCCCCGCTGGCCGAGGTGCTGCTGGTGCTCGACGCCACCACGGGCCAGAACGGGCTCAACCAGGCGCGCGTCTTCGGCGAGGTCGCGGGCGTCACGGGCATCGTGCTGACCAAGCTGGACGGCACCGCCCGCGGCGGCATCGTCGTCGCCGTGCAGCGCGAGCTCGGCGTGCCGGTCAAGCTCGTCGGTCTGGGGGAGGGCCCGGACGACCTGGCGCCGTTCGACCCCGAGCAGTTCGTCGACGGTCTCCTGGGCTGAGCTCCTGGGCCGAGGGCCGCGCGGCGCGCCGTGTAACAGAACGTTGACGTCCGAGGCCGCTTTGTCACGTGCCCGTCACACAACCTGAGCACGGGCGAAACGGCGCGCCGCGAGTGTTGTCCCCGACCAGCCGCCGGGCTGGCGAGGGGAGAACACCATGGAATGGGACACCGGGGCCGCTGCGTGGATGCTGACGTCGGCATCGCTCGTGCTCCTCATGACGCCCGCCCTGGCGCTGTTCTACGGCGGCATGGTGCGCGGCAAGTCGGTGCTGAACATGATGATGATGTCGTTCGGCGCGATCGGCGTCGTCGGCGTGATCTACGTGCTGTGGGGCTGGTCGATGTCCTACGGCTCGGACGTCGGCGGGATCGTCGGCAACCCGTTCGACCAGTTCGGGCTGAGCGGCACGCTCTTCGACGACGCGGGTGACGCGGTGGTGAGCCCGCTGGGCAACTACCCGCAGGTGATCGACGTGGCATTCCAGGTCACGTTCGCGATCATCACCGTCGCCCTGATCTCCGGCGCGATCGCCGACCGCGTGAAGTTCGGTACCTGGATGGTCTTCGCCGGCATCTGGGCCACCGTCGTCTACTTCCCGATGGCGCACATGGTCTGGGGCGGCGGGCTGCTGTCCGCCGACGGGCCGTTCGGCGGGATCGCCGCGCCGATCGACTTCGCGGGCGGCACCGTGGTGCACATCAACGCCGGCGCCGCGGCCCTCGTGCTGGCGCTGGTGGTCGGCAAGCGCAAGGGCTTCGGTACCGAGCCGATGCGCCCGCACAACCTCACGATGGTGATGCTGGGCGCCGCTCTGCTGTGGTTCGGCTGGTTCGGCTTCAACGCCGGCTCCGCGTTCGGCGCCAACGAGTCCGCGGGCCTCGCCTGGGTGAACACGACGTCGGCGACCGCGGCCGCGATGCTCGCGTGGCTCGTCACGGAGAAGCTGCGCGACGGCAGCGCCACCTCGCTCGGCGCGGCGTCCGGCGTCGTCGCGGGGCTCGTCGCGATCACCCCGGCCGCCGGGTCCGTGAGCCCGGTGGGCGCGCTGCTGCTCGGCGCCGTCGCGGGCGTCCTGTCCGCCCTCGCGGTGGGCCTGAAGTACAAGCTCGGCTTCGACGACTCGCTCGACGTCGTCGGCGTGCACCTGGTCGCCGGCCTGTGGGGCACCGTCTCCATCGGCTTCCTCGCCACCGAGACGGGCCTGTTCTACGGCGGCGGGGTCTCCCAGCTCGTCGTGCAGGTGATCATCGCCCTCATCGCGGTCGTCTTCTCCCTGGTGCTCACCACGGTCGTCGCCCTGGCCCTCAAGGCGGTCATGGGCTGGCGGGTGCCCGAGGAGGCCGAGGTCGGCGGCATCGACCTCGCGGTGCACAGCGAGACCGCGTACGAGACGATCCCGCAGGGGTCGGCCGGCGGCCAGATCAAGAAGGAGATCCGCGCATGAAGCTCGTCACGGGGGTCGTCCAGCCCCACCGCCTGGACGACGTGAAGTCCGCCCTCGAGGCCGCCGGCATCCGCGGCATGACGGTCAGCGAGGCCAGCGGCTACGGCCGCCAGAAGGGGCACACCGAGGTCTACCGCGGCGCCGAGTACACCGTGGACCTGGTGCCCAAGGTCCGCGTGGAGGTCCTGGTCGCGGACGAGGACGCGCCCACCGTCGTGGACGTCGTCGTCAAGGCCGCCCAGACCGGGCGCATCGGCGACGGCAAGGTGTGGACCACCTCGCTCGACGACGTGGTGCGCGTGCGCACCGGCGAGCACGGCGACGCGGCCCTGTAGGTGACGTCGCCCGAGGCGCTCGGGGACCCGACCGGGTCCCGCCCCCCGGCCACCGGGGGGCGGGGCCCGGTCGGCCCGTTGCGCGCCGACCTGCTCGCGCTGGCCGAGGGGCTGACCGGCCCCGGTCGCTCCGGGGTCGCGCGGCGCACCGCGCTGCAGCAGCTCGTCACCGACCGGCTCGCGCCCCTGTACGAGGCCGCCACGGCCGACGTCGACCCGGCGGGGATCGCGCTGGCCGCCGTCGGCAGCCTGGGGCGCGGCGAGCCGGGCCCGCTGTCCGACCTCGACCTCGTCCTCGTGCACGACGGGCGCACCCACAAGCCGGACGAGCTCGCCCGCGTGGCCGACGCCCTCTGGTACCCGCTGTGGGACTCCGGGGTCGACGTCGACCACGCCGTGCGCTCCCTGAGCCAGACCCGGCGGCTCGCCTCCACCGACCTCCCGGCGGCCGTCGGCTGGCTCGACGTACGGCCGCTCGCGGGCGACGCCGTGGTCGTGCACCGGGCGGCGTCCGCGATCCTCTCGGACTGGCGCTCCGCCTCCCGGCGCCGCCTGCCGGAGCTGCTGGCGAGCGCCCGGGAGCGCGCCGAACGGGCCGGCGAGCTCGCCTACCTCGTCGAGCCGGACCTCAAGGAGTCGCGCGGCGGCATCCGCGACGCGCTGCTGCTGTCGGCGCTCGCGGCCACCTGGCTCACCGACCGCCCGCACGGGCGGGTCGACCGGGCGTACGCGCACCTGCTGGACGTGCGCGACACGGTGCACGTCGTGACGCGGCGGCGCTCCACCCGGCTGCTGCTCGCCGACCTCGACGAGGTCGCCGCGCGCTGCGGCCACGACGACCCGGACGAGCTGCTGGCCGGCCTGGCCGAGGCGGGCCGCGAGATCTCGTACGCGCTGGACTCGACCGTGCGCCGGGCGCGCCAGGCGCTGCAGCGACCGCCGGTGCGGCGGCCGGTCATGGTGCGCGGGCGGCGGTCGGCCCCACGGCTGCGCTCGGCGGGGGACGGCCTCGTCGAGCACGACGGCGAGCTGGTGCTGGCCGCCGGCGCGCAGCCCGCCGACGACCCGCTGCTCCCGCTGCGCGCGGCGGCCACCGCGGCGCGCACGGGGCTGGTGCTCTCGCCCGTCACCGTGCAGTCCCTGGCCCAGAGCCCCCCGCCGCCGGTGCCGTGGCCGCCTGCCGCCCGCGCGGCCCTGCTCACGCTGCTCGGCGCGGGCCCCGCCCAGGTGCCCGTGTGGGAGGCCCTCGACCTCGCGGGCGTCGTCACGACCTGGATCCCCGAGTGGGCCGGCGTGCGCAACCGCCCGCAGCGTGCCGCGATCCACCGGCACACGGTGGACCGGCACCTCGTCGAGACGGTGGCCCGCGCCTCACGCGTGCGGCGCCAGGTCGCGGCGGACGCCGGCAGCGACCCGGCGCCGAGCGAGCTGCTGCTGCTGTCCGCGCTGCTGCACGACATCGGCAAGCGGCGCGGCGCGGTCAGCACCGACCACGCCGTCGAGGGCGCGGCGATCGCGCCGGCCGTCGTGCGGCGCACCGGGTTCGACGAGGGCCTGGCGCGCGACGTCGGCCTGGTCGTGCGCCACCACCTCACCCTCGCCCGGCTCGCGACCACCGCGGACCTGGCGGACCCGGACACCGTGACGGAGCTCCTGGACGCGCTCGAGCACCGCGCCGACCTGCTCGAGACCGTGCGGGCGCTGACGGAGGCGGACGCGTCGTCGCTGGGGCCCGCGGGGTGGACGGCGTGGCGCGCCGCCCTGGTGGACGACCTCACCGGGCGGGCCCGCCGGGCGCTCGCCGTCGACCGGTAGGGTAGGTAGCCGCATCCATCGCGACTTCCGTACCGAGAATCCCGTAAGGACCTGCCTGGTGTTCAACTCCCTGTCGGACCGGCTCACCGCGACGTTCAAGAACCTGCGCGGGCGGGGCCGGCTCTCCGAGGCGGACATCGACGCGACCGTGCGCGAGATCCGCCGGGCCCTGCTCGACGCCGACGTCGCCGTGCCCGTCGTGCGCGAGTTCACCGCCGCCGTGCGCGAGCGCGCGCTGTCCGCCGAGGTGTCGGGCGCGCTGAACCCGGCGCAGCAGGTCGTGAAGATCGTCAACGACGAGCTCGTGGCGATCCTCGGCGGCCAGACCCGGCCGCTGCAGCTCGCGAAGACGCCGCCCACGGTGATCATGCTCGCGGGCCTCCAGGGCGCCGGTAAGACGACCCTGGCCGGCAAGCTCGCGCTCGCCCTCAAGGGCCAGGGCCACACGCCGCTGCTCGTCGCCGCCGACCTGCAGCGGCCCAACGCCGTCACCCAGCTGTCCGTCGTGGCCGAGCGCGCGGGCGTGCCCGTCTTCGTGCCCCACCCGGGCAACCAGGGTGCGGAGACCGACGTCGTCATCGGCGACCCCGTGGGCGTGGCCCGCCAGGGTGTCGCGGAGGCGAAGGCCAAGCAGCACGACGTCGTCATCGTCGACACCGCCGGCCGCCTCGGCGTCGACCAGGTCCTCATGCGCCAGGCCGCGGACATCCGCGACGCGGTGCAGCCCGACGAGGTCCTGTTCGTCATCGACGCGATGATCGGCCAGGACGCCGTCGCGACCGCGAAGGCGTTCGAGGAGGGCGTGGACTTCACCGGCGTGGTGCTGTCGAAGCTCGACGGCGACGCCCGCGGTGGTGCCGCGCTGTCGGTGGCCACGATCACGGGCCGGCCGATCATGTTCGCCTCCACGGGCGAGAAGCTGACCGACTTCGAGGTCTTCCACCCCGACCGGATGGCCTCGCGCATCCTCGACATGGGTGACGTGCTCACCCTCATCGAGCAGGCCGAGAAGGCGTTCGACGCCGAGGAGGCCGCCAAGATGGCGGCCAAGGTCGAGAAGGGCGAGGACTTCACCCTCGCCGACTTCCTGGTGCAGATGCAGCAGATGAAGAAGCTCGGCTCGATGAAGAAGATGCTCGGGATGATGCCGGGCATGGGGCAGATGCGCGAGCAGCTCGAGAACTTCGACGAGCGCGAGGTCGACCGCGTCCAGGCCCTCATCCAGTCGATGACGCCGGCCGAGCGGGACAACCCCAAGATCATCAACGGCTCCCGCCGGGCCCGCATCGCGCGCGGCTCCGGGCAGACCACGACTGCCGTCAACCAGCTCCTCGAGCGGTTCGGCCAGGCGCAGAAGATGATGCGCCAGATGAGCAAGGGCGGCGGCATGCCGGGCATGCCCGGCGGGATGCCGGGGATGCCGGGGATGCCCGGCGGCGGCAAGAAGGCGCGCGGCAAGCAGGCGCCGCAGCGCAAGGTCAAGGGCAAGTCCGGCAACCCGGCGAAGCGGGCGCAGCAGGAGCGCGACGCCATGCAGCGCGCCCTCGGCGGCCCAGTGGAGAAGCCCGCGGCGCCCGGTTCCGCCTTCGGCGTGGGCGGGGGCGCGGAGCCGACCGAGCAGGACCTCTCCAAGCTCCAGCTCCCCGACGGCCTCGACAAGCTGCTCGGCGGCCGCTGAGCCTCCGGCCCGGCGCACCCGGACGACCCCCGCGACTCGGTAGCCTTCGACCATGCCCGCCCCGCACGTCCCGCTGCACGTCACCGGCCATGTCCTGCTCGGACAGGACCGCGACGTCGGTGAGATGTGGGTGCGTGACGGGCGCGTCAGCCTGACCCGCCCGTCGCCGCAGGGCAGCGCCACCCGCGACCTCGAGGGCTGGGTGCTGCCCGGGCTGGTCGACGTGCACTGCCACGTGGGTCTCGGGCCGGACGGCGCCGTCGACGCCGAGACGGCGGTCGCGCAGGCGCTCGCCGACCGCGACGCGGGCGTCCTGCTCGTGCGCGACGCCGGGTCTCCCGTGGACACCTCCTGGGTGCACGAGCGCCCGGACCTGCCTCGCGTCGTGCGCGCCGGCCGCCACCTCGCCCGGCCGAAGCGCTACCTGCGGAACTTCGGCCTCGAGCTCGACGACGTGGCGGACCTGCCGGACGCGGTGCGCGCCCAGGCGCGCGCCGCGGACGGCTGGGTCAAGCTCGTGGGGGACTGGATCGACCGCGACCTCGGCGCCGAGGGGGACCTGCGGCCGCTGTGGCCGCGCGACGTCCTCGTCGAGGCGGTCGCCGCCGCGCACGCCGAGGCGGCGCGGGTGACGGTGCACGCGTTCTCCGAGGAGGTCGTGGGCGACCTCCTCGCCGCCGGCGTGGACGGCATCGAGCACGGCACGGGCGTGGTCGGCGGATACGTGGACGAGGTCGCCGCCCGCGGCATCCCGGTGACGCCGACGCTCCTGCAGGTGGGGCGGTTCGCCGAGATCGCCGACCAGGCGCAGGAGAAGTACCCCGTGTACGCCGCGCGCATGCGGCACATGCACGCCCGCCGGTACGAGCACGTGCGGACCCTGCACGAGGCCGGCGTCCCGCTGCTGGTCGGCACGGACGCCGGCGGCACGCTGGGCCACGGGCGCGTCGTCGACGAGTGCGCCGAGCTGGTCGCGGCGGGGATCCCCGCTGCCGAGGTGGTCGCGATGGCGACCTGGCGGGCCCGCGAGGTGCTGGGCTTCGGCGCGCTCGTGGAGGGGTCCAGCGCGGACCTCGTCGTGTACCCCGCCGACCCGCGCGAGGACATCGAGGTGCTGCGGCATCCGACGGCCGTCGTGCTGCGCGGCCAGGTCGTGCACGGCTGACCCCCTTGGGGCGTCCATCACACGCGGTTGGAGCGGGCCCCCCGGGTCTGGCACAATGTCCGGGTACTCGGCGTGCCCAGGCCCCTCTCTCCTGCGCAGGTCGCGTCCTGACCTCATGCGCCGCCAGGACCCCACCCGGCGGAGCGCAAGGTCGCCCCACCAGAACCAGGAGACACCACCACAGTGGCCGTCAAGATTCGTCTGAAGCGCCTCGGCAAGATCCGGGCCCCGTACTACCGCGTCGTCGTGGCCGACTCGCGCGCCAAGCGCGACGGCCGCGTCATCGAGGAGATCGGGAAGTACCACCCGACCGAGGAGCCGTCGTTCATCGAGATCAAGTCCGAGCGCGCGCAGTACTGGCTCGGCGTCGGTGCGCAGCCGACCGAGCAGGTCGCCGCGCTCCTCAAGATCACCGGTGACTGGCAGAAGTTCAAGGGCCTGCCGGGCGCCGAGGGCACCCTGCGGACCAAGACCGCGAAGGCCGACAGCGCCGCCGCGATCGAGGCCGTCGCCGCCGAGGCCGAGAAGGCCAAGGCGAAGGCCGCCGAGAAGAAGACCGCGGAGCCGGCGGAGTCCGCCGAGGCCGAGGCCGAGGCCGAGGCCTGATGCTCGCCGAGGCCCTCGAGCACCTGGTGCGCGGCATCGTGGACCACCCGGACGACGTCCGGGTGGGTGCGCGGACGCAGCGCCGGGGCGACCTGCTCGAGGTGCGGGTGCACCCCGACGACCTCGGCCGAGTCATCGGCCGGGGCGGACGGACCGCGAAGGCTCTGCGCACCGTGGTCGGCGCGCTCGCGACGGACGGCCCCGTGCGGGTCGACGTCGTGGACGTCGACCGGCGCTGACCGCAGCACCCGCTGCCGCAGCTTCGACGAGGCCCGGACCCCACCGCACGACGGTGGGGCCGGGCCTCGTCGTCTGTCGGGGGTGGCCCCGGCCCGGGCGGGGCATGCTGGACCGCGGGGCCGTCGACGTCCCGCCGAACGAACACGAGACAGGAGTGGTCATGCAGCTGGTGGTGGCGCGCGTCGGGCGCGCGCACGGGCTCCGAGGCGAGGTCGGGCTCGACCTGCGCACCGACAACCCCGAGGACCGCCTGGCGGTCGGCCTCACCCTTCGCACCGACCCGGCCGAGGCCGGCCCGCTGACCGTGACGGGTGCTCGCGAGCACCAGGGGCGTTGGCTCGTGTCCTTCGCGGAGGTCGCGGACCGGACCGCTGCCGAGGCGCTGCGCGGCGTCGAGCTCGTCGTCGAGGCCGACGCCTCCGACGAGGAGGACGCCTGGTACCCGCACGAGCTGCAGGGCCTGCGTGCCGAGCTCGAGGACGGCACGGTCGTGGGCGAGGTCGTCGGGCTGGAGCACCTGCCCGCGCACGACGCCCTCGTGGTCCGCGAGCCGGGCGGCGAGCGCACGCTCGTCCCGTTCGTGCACGCCATCGTGCCGACGGTCGACGTGGCCGGCGGCCGGGTCGTGCTCACGCCCCCGGGCGGGCTGCTCGCCCGCGATGCCGAGGCGGTCGTCGTCGACCGTCCCGCGCAGGACGAGCCGGACCGGGACGAGGGCTGACGTGCGCGTCGACGTCGTCTCGATCTTCCCGGACTACCTGGCCGCCCTCGACCTGTCGCTCGTGGGCAAGGCGCGCAAGGCCGGCCTGCTGGACCTGCGCGTGCACGACCTGAGGGACTGGGCCACCGACCGGCACCGCACCGTGGACGACACCCCGTTCGGTGGGGGAGCGGGCATGGTCATGCGCCCGGACGTGTGGGGCCGCGCGCTCGACGACGTGCTGCCGGCGGGCGGCGGCGGGCACCTCGTGGTGCCGACGCCGTCGGGCGACGTGTTCACCCAGCGGCACGCCGAGGCGCTGGCGCTCGAGGAGCACGTGGTTATCGCGTGCGGGCGCTACGAGGGCATCGACGCCCGGGTCGCCGAGCGCGCCCGCGAAGCCGGGCACCGTGTGAGCGAGCTGTCCATCGGCGACTACGTGCTGAACGGGGGCGAGGTCGCCGCCCTCGTGATGATCGAGGCGTTCGGGCGGCTGCTGCCCGGCGTCGTGGGCAACCCGCACTCGCTGGTCGAGGAGTCGCACGGCGCCGCCGGGCTGCTCGAGTACCCCGTCTACACCAAGCCGCCCGCCTGGGAGGGGTTCGAGGTGCCGGAGGTGCTGCTGTCCGGGCACCACGCGCGGATCGAGCGCTGGCGGCGCGACCGGGCGCTGGAGCGCACGGCGGCGCGGCGCCCCGACATGGTGGCCGCGCTCGACCCGGCCGCGCTCGACAAGGCGGACCGGTCGCTGCTCGCGGACCTGGGCTGGGACGTGCGTGACGGACGCCTCCGGCCCCCCGCCGAGCCCGCGCCGGGACCTGTGGCAGAATAGGGCGCTGGTGTGCTCGCCGACCAGGCCTCTGCCACAGGGGAGGTCACGACGGCTGCTGGCCGTCCGGGTCGAGAAGCGACGCACCCACGACACGTCAGATTCCGCGCGCCCGTGGGCGCGCCACGATCTTGCTCCTGACCTGTGGCAGGGCGGGGAGAGAACCATGCACACGCTCGACTCCGTCGACGCAGCCTCGCTGCGCTCCGACGTCCCGGACTTCCGCGCCGGCGACACCGTCAAGGTCAACGTCAAGGTCGTCGAGGGCAACCGCTCGCGCGTCCAGGCGTTCCAGGGCATCGTCATCGCGCGCCAGGGCGGCGGCGTCCGCGAGACGTTCACCGTCCGCAAGATCAGCTTCGGTGTCGGCGTGGAGCGCACGTTCCCCCTGCACGCCCCGACCATCGACTCGATCGAGGTCGTGTCGCGCGGTGTCGTCCGCCGCGCCAAGCTGTACTACCTGCGCAACCTGCGCGGCAAGAAGGCGAAGATCCGCGAGAAGCGCGAGACGCCGACCGCGAAGTGAGCCACCGCGGCGTGACGCCCCGCGTCGCGCCGCACCGGTTCGCACCGACGGGCGGTCCTGCTTCGGCAGGGCCGCCCGTTCGTCGTTCTCGGAGGCCCGCCCGCCGGGGCTCGCCGCCCGGTACGCCACGGCTCGTGACGGTTTCGCCCTGGACGGTCGCGAGTGAAAGAGTGAGGGCGTGGCAGACTCCGATCCCGTGACCGACCGGCCCAGCGCGCACGAGCCCCGACCGACCGACCCCGCGGGCGCGGGTTCCGGCGACGGGTCCGGCGGCTTCGACGCCGTGGTCGGACCGGGCCGGCCCGCCCCGGCAGACGGCCCCGCGCCGAGCCGCGGCAGGAGCGGCGGCCTCGGCGTCCTGCGCGAGACGGCGATCATCGTGATCAGCGCGCTCGTCCTGTCGTGGCTCATCAAGACGTTCCTCGTGCAGGCGTTCTTCATCCCCAGCGGGTCCATGGAGGACACGCTCGAGATCGGCGACCGTGTGATGGTCTCCCGGATGGTCCCGGACGTCTTCGACGTGCACCGCGGCGACATCGTGGTGTTCAAGGACCCGGGGGGCTGGCTGCCCCCGTACGAGCCGCCGGAGCGCGGCCCGGTCGGCCAGGCCGTGACGAACGTCCTGACCTTCGTCGGGCTCATGCCGCAGGAGACCGGTGACCACCTGATCAAGCGCGTCATCGGCCTGCCCGGCGACCACGTGAAGTGCTGCGACGACCAGGGGCGCGTGACCGTCAACGGCGAGGCCATCGACGAGGAGTCGTACATCAAGCCCGGCTCGGTGCCGAGCGAGCTCGACTTCGACGTCACCGTGCCCGACGGGATGCTGTTCGTCATGGGCGACAACCGGCAGAACTCGGCGGACTCGCGCTACAACACCGGCAAGCCCGGCGGCGGTTTCGTGCCCATGGGCAACGTGGTCGGCTCGGCGTTCGCCACCGTGTGGCCGCTGGGCGACGCGACCCTGCTGCGCAACCCGGGCGACGTCTTCGCGAAGGTGCCGGAGCCGTGACCTCGCTCGTCGAGCAGCAGGACGGCGCACAGGCCGCCCGCGCGCTCTCCGGCCCCGAGTCGCTGCGTCGTCCGACGCCGCCGCGCCGGCGCACGGCGAACGCCGGCGCCAAGCAGCGCCGAAGCCCCACCCTGCGCCAGGAGCGGTCCCTGCTCACGGGCGGGGCGCGCCTCGTCGCGGGCATGGACGAGGTGGGCCGCGGCGCGCTCGCGGGCCCGGTGAGCGTGGGCGTGGTCGTGGTGGACGCCGCCACGCGGACCGCCCCGCAGGGGCTGACGGACTCCAAGCTCCTCACCCCGGCGGCGCGGGTCGCCATGGTGCCCCAGCTGCAGCGCTGGGGCGTGGCGTGGGCCGTCGGTCACGCCGGTCCCGCGGAGATCGACGCGCACGGCATCGTGGCCGCGCTGCGGCTCGCCGGCCGGCGCGCCCTGGCGCAGGTGCGGCGCACCTGCGGCGACGTGGACGTGGTGCTGCTCGACGGCTCGCACGACTGGCTGAGCCGCGGCGACGTCGACCTGTTCGAGGCGACCGACCTCGACCCGGCCCTGAGCCCCGACGTGCCCGAGCCAGCCGTGCGCACCCTCGTCAAGGCGGACCTGCAGTGCTCGTCGGTCGCGGCGGCGAGCGTGCTCGCCAAGGTGGAGCGCGACGGCCTGCTCGTGCGCCTCGCCCGTCAGTACCCGGCGTTCGCCTGGGACCAGAACAAGGGGTACTCCGCCCCCGCGCACCTCGAGGCGTTGCGCAGCCACGGGCCGACCCCGCAGCACCGGCGGTCGTGGAACCTGCGCGCGCTCGCGGACGACGGCGGGGCCGGGGCCACGGTTCCCGGCGCGCCCGCCGTCACGCTCGACGGGGAGCTGGCCGATGGGATGATGGCACCGTGAGCGCCGAAGACCTCGAGAACTACGAGACCGACATGGAGCTCGCGCTCTACCGCGAGTACCGCGACGTGGTGGGCCTGTTCTCGTACGTCGTGGAGACGGAGCGGCGGTTCTACCTCGCGAACCAGGTGGACCTGCAGGTGCGCTCCGCAGCCGGCGAGGTCTACTTCGAGCTCCGCCTGGCCGACGCCTGGGTGTGGGACGTGTACCGGTCCGCGCGGTTCGTGAAGTCCGTGCGCGTGGTGACGTTCAAGGACGTCAACGTCGAGGAGCTCGCGAAGGCGGAGCTCGCCCTCTGACCGCCCCGCGATGATCTCACCGCGGTCGTGCGGTGGTCGGCGGTGGTCCGCGGTGAGGACGCCGCGAAGCGGGCACAGGCTCCGACGCTGCCCCCAGGCTCGGCGCCGTCCACAGCCGCGCCCGGCCGGCTCCGGGCCGTCCGCCCCGCCGGGAGGCTGTCCCGCGGAGGTGGTTCGATGCGGGCGAAGGACGCCGTCGGGCAGTACGGGGAACGGGTGGCCGCGCGCCACGTCGAGGCGCAGGGCCTGCAGGTGCTGGAGCGCAACTGGCGCGGAGCGGGCGGAGAGCTCGACCTGGTCGCGCGCGACGGCGACGTGCTGGTCGCGATCGAGGTGAAGACGCGCCGGGGCACCGCGTTCGGGCACCCGGCCGAGGCGGTGACGCCGGAGAAGCTCGCGCGCGTGCGGCGGCTCACCGGGCAGTGGCTCGTCGAGCACCGCGACGTACGGTGCCGCGAGGTGCGGGTCGACGTCGTCGCCGTGGTGCTGCCACGGTCGGGCGCCGCCCAGGTCGAGCACCTGGTCGGGGTCCTCTGATGGGGCTCGGGACGACGGCGTCGGTGGCTCTGACAGGGCTGAGCGGGCACCTGGTGGAGGTGCAGGCGCAGCTCGCGGCGTCCGTGCCGGGGTTCACGCTGGTCGGGCTGCCCGACACCGCGCTGCACGAGTCCCGCGAGCGGGTGCGGGCTGCCGTGCTCTCCACGGGCATCAAGTGGCCGCACCGCAAGATCACGGTCAACCTCTCGCCCGCGTCGCTGCGCAAGTCGGGCTCGTCGTTCGACGTCGCGATCGCCGTCGCCGTGCTCGCGGGGGACGGGGCGATCCCCGCGGCCGGCCTGGACCGGGTGGTGCACCTGGCGGAGCTCGGGCTGGACGGGCGTCTGCAGCCGGTCCGGGGCGTGCTGCCGGCCGTCGCGGCCGCGGTCGAGGCAGGCTGCCCGGACGTCGTGGTGGCGGCGGGCGACGCGGACGAGGCACGCCTCGTGCCCGGCGCGCGCGTGCACGCGGCCGCGACCCTCGCCGAGGTGGTGCTGCTGCACGGCGGGGACCTCGCCGAGGTGCCGGTCCTCGACGCCGTGCGCCCGTCCCGGCAGCCGTCGGTGCGCCGGTCGTCGGGCGACCTGTCCGAGGTCGTCGGCCAGGCGCAGGCGCGCATGGCCCTCGAGATCTCCGCCGCCGGCGGGCACCACCTGCTGCTCGTGGGACCGCCGGGGGCGGGCAAGACGATGCTCGCGGCGCGGCTGCCCGGCATCCTCCCGGACCTCACGCCCGCGGAGGCGGTGGAGGTGACCTCGGTGCACTCGGTGGCGGGGACGTTCGACCCCGGGAACGGCCTGATGACCAGGCCCCCGTTCGAGGACCCTCACCACACGGCCACGCCGGCGGCGATCGTCGGGGGAGGGACCGGCCTGGCGCGTCCTGGCGCCGTGTCGCGGGCGCACCGGGGCGTGCTCCTGCTCGACGAGGCGCCCGAGTTCCCGTCCCGGGTGCTCGAGACGCTGCGCCAGCCGCTGGAACAGGGGGAGCTCGTGCTGCATCGCTCGGGAGGCGCCGCGCGCTATCCGGCCCGCTTCCAGCTCGTGCTGGCGGCGAACCCGTGCCCGTGCGGGATGGCGTCGGTCAACAAGGGGCTCGACTGCGCGTGCACGCCGACGGCGAAGCGCCGGTACTTCGGCCGGCTGTCGGGCCCGCTGCTCGACCGCGTGGACCTGCAGGTGGACGTGCAGCCCGTGACCCGGGCCGAGCGGACCGATCGTGCGTCGGGGGAGTCGTCGGCCCAGGTCGCGCACCGGGTCGCTGTGGCCCGCGAGAGGGCGCGCGAGCGGTTGGCCGACACGCCCTGGTCGACCAACGCCGAGGTCTCCGGGAAGTGGCTGCGGGACCGCTCGCGGGGGCCGGGAGTGCTCGCCCCGATCGAGCAGATGGTGGACCGGGGCGTGCTGAGCCTGCGCGGGGCGGACCGCGTGCTGCGGATCGCGTGGACGATCGCGGACCTGGCCGGCCGCGAGGGCCCGACCAGCGACGACGTGTCCACCGCCGTGACGATGCGCACGCGAGGGCACCATGGCTGAGCCCGTCGTCGACACGCCCCGGAACGGCGCGGCGCCCGCCCGTCCTGCGGGGACGGTGTCCGCACCTCGCGCGGCGGGACCGTCCACCGTGCCGTTCGACGTCGCCGATCCGCACCTCGCCCGGGCGGCGTGGAGCCGGCTCGCCGAGCCGGGAGACATGGTGGCCGGGGCCCTCGTGGCGCACCTCGGCGCGGGGGAGGCGCTCAGCTGGGTCGTCGACGCGGTCCGTGACCCCGCGCGCGCCCTGCGCGGCTCGGCGCTCGACCCGCTCGGCTCGGACGTCGCGGGGGACCGGCTCATGGAGGGCGTCGCGCGGTGGGCACCTCGCCTCGACCGTCTCGACCCCCGGCGCGAGCTGCGTGTCCTGGAGCGGCTCGGCGGCACGCTCCTGATCCCCCAGGACGCGCGCTGGCCCGGTCGGCTCGCCGACCTCGGGGCGGAGGAGCCGTTCGCCCTCTGGGTGCGGGGCGACCCGGATCTCGCGACCCTCGCCGAGCGTTCGGTCGCGGTGGTGGGGGCACGGGCCTCCAGCGCCTACGGCGACCAGGTGGCGTCGGGGATCGCGGCGGAGCTCGCCGACCGCGGGTTCACGGTGGTGTCGGGCGGCGCGTACGGCATCGACGCCGCGGCCCACCGCGGGGCGCTCGCCGGCGGAGCTGCGACCGTCGCGGCGCTCGCGGGCGGCGTCGACCGCTTCTACCCGCCGGGCAACGCCGACCTGCTGCGTCGGCTGGCCGACGGGGCCGGGGCCGTGATCAGCGAGGTGCCTCCCGGGTCGGCCCCCTTCCGGCAGCGGTTCCTGGCGCGCAACCGGATCATCGCCGCCGCGTCGTGCGCCACGGTGGTGGTCGAGGCTGCGTGGCGGTCGGGCGCGCTCAACACGGCCCGGCACGCGACCCGGCTGCTGCGCCCGCTCGGCGCGGTTCCCGGCCCGGTGACGTCCGGGACGTCGACCGGGTGCCACATGCTCCTGCGCGACGGAGCGGCGGTCTGCGTGACCGACGCCGCGGAGGTGGCCGAGCTCGCGGGTCCGTACGGCACGGGCGGCGCACCCGACGAGGCGGGTCGGCCCGACGGCGCGGCCGCTCCGGGGGGAGCCGGGGACGGAGCCGCGCCCCGGGGTGGCCGGCCCGAGGCGGTCGACGGGCTCGACGAGCGCGCGCGGCGGGTGTGGGACGCGCTGCCGGCACGGTCGTCCGCGGCGCTCGACTCCCTGACGCGGTCGGCGGGGCTGTCGGTCGCCGAGACGCTCGCCGGGCTCGGGACCCTCGAGCTGCACGGGCTCGCAGGGCAGGACGGCGGGCGCTGGAGCCGCGGGCCGCGGCGCCGCGGCCCGCGGCGGTGACCCGCGCCGCGGCGCGAGGGGCGTGCGGAGTGCTGCAGGCGGCGCGCGGAGGCGGTGAGGGGAGCTACGGGCAGCGCGCGGAGGTGGTGAGGGGCTACGGGCAGCGACTGGAGGAGGCGAGGGGAGGCGCGGGCAGGCTGCGCGCCGGGAGGAGGGCGCGGCCGGGCCGGACGGGCTGGCGTGCGGAACGAGACACGCGCGCCGCCCTCACCCGCCTCGCGGCCCCTCAGGGGCACACTGACCTGGGTGGACACCGATCCTGACCTGCCGCCGCTGCCGGCGCAGCTCGACGAGGCGCTGGCCCGCTTCGACGAGTTTCTCGAGGTCCAGCGAGGCCATTCGGCCCACACGCGCCGGGCCTATCGGGCGGACGTGGGTTCGCTGCTGCGGTACGCCGTGCGCCACGGGGTGACGGACCTTCCCGGCGTGGACGTGGCGATGCTGCGCGGCTGGCTCGCCACGCAGGCCGAGCGCGGGCTGGCGCGGGCCACGATCGCCCGGCGCGGCGCCGCGGCCCGCACGTTCCTGCGCTGGGCCTACCGAGTGGGCCTGGTGGCCGGCGACCCGACTGCTCGCCTCGCCAGTCCGAAGGTGCCCCGCACGCTGCCGACGGTGCTCAGCGCGGAGGCCGCGTCGGCGCTGCTCGACGCCGCACGCGAGACCGCGCACGCCGCGGAGCCCGACGACCGACCCGCGGCGCTGCGCGCCTGGGCGGCGGCGGAGCTGCTGTACGGGAGCGGGATCCGGGTCGGCGAGCTCGTCCAGGTGGACGTCCCGGCCGTCGACCTCACCGAGCGGCTCGTGCGGGTGCTGGGCAAGGGCGGCAAGGAACGGGTCGTGCCCTTCGGGGTGCCCGCGGCGCGCGCCGTGTCGGAGTGGCTCGCGTCCGGCCGGCCGGCGCTCGTTCGGCCGGGCTCCGGTGCCGCGCTCCTGCTCGGCGCGCGCGGCGGACGGTGGGGGCAGCGTCAGGTCCGCGACGCGGTGCACCTGCTGGCCGCGAAGGCCGGGGTCGAGGACGTCGCCCCGCACGCGCTGCGGCACTCGGCGGCCACCCACCTGCTGCAGGGCGGGTCCGACCTGCGGTCCGTGCAGGAGGTCTTGGGGCACTCGGACCTCGGCACCACCCAGCGGTACACCCACGTGGACGACGAACGTCTCCGCAAGGTGTTCGTGCAGGCCTTCCCCCGCGCCTGACCGGGCGCCCGAGCTCCCCCGCCGCCGCGCGCTCGTCCTACGCGCCGCGCCGGACCACCCGGTAGCGCAGCGACGTGCGGGCGCCGACGTCCTGGACGCTCACCTTCTCCAGAGTGGTGCCTGGCGGCACCGATCCCGGACCGTCGCCGAACAGGCGGACGCCCCCGCCGAACAGGACCGGCACGACGTCCACGGCCAGCTCGTCGACGAGCCCGCCGGCCATGAGCTGGCGGAACAGGTTCGCGCCGCCGATGAGGCTCACGTCGCGGTCGCCCGCCGCCTCGACCGCGCGCGAGACGGCCTCCTCGACCCCGCCCGTGACGAACGTGATCCAGAGCCGTTCGTTCCGCTTCGGCGCGACGGGCGGCGGCTCGTGCGTCACCACGAAGATCGGCACCTGGTACTCGTAGCCGTCCGCGTATCCGTCGGGGTCCTCGGCGAGGTCGTAGGTGCGGCGGCCCATGAGCACCGCGCCGGTCTCCTCCTGCAGCTGCTGCATGTACGCGGTGCTCTCGGGTGAGCCGAAGTCCGCGTACAGGGCTCCGAAGTTCCCGCCGGCGTCCTGCACGTACCCGTCCAGCGACACGGTCGCCCCCGCGATCACCTTGGCCATGACATCTCCCTCGTCGAGCGTGCGGTCGCGAGGAGAGACGGTCGCGCGGCGCCGTACTCATCTGTCCCGCCCTCACGGGCCGCCGGGGAGCAGGACGATCGGGGCGTCCTCGCCGACGAGCGCGAGCGGGTCCAGGTAGACCTCGCCGCGCAGCACGCCCCAGTGCAGGCACCCGGCAGGTGCGCAGTGCCCAGGGGTTCGGGCGAGCGAGCCGATCGTGTCGCCGCGGCTCACGGCGGTGCCGAGGTCGACCCCGGCTGTCACCGGCTCGAACGTCGACCGCAGGCCGCCGGCATGCGTGACCACGACGACCGGCTTGCCCGCGACCGAGCCGGCGAAGGACACGGTCCCGTCCGCCGGCGACCGCACGGGCTCGCCCACCGCCGCGGCGAGGTCGACGCCGCGGTGCCCGGCCTGCCATCGCTCGGCCGGCGGGTCGAACTCGTGCAGGACCGGACCCGGCACGGGGCGCGCCCAGCCGCCGCGCGGCGCCAGGTCGCCGGCCAGGTCGCCGGCCAGGTCGCCGGCCAGGTCGCCGGCCAGGTCGCCGGCCGCGTCGCCGGCCGCGTCGCCTGCGGGGTCGCCTGGGGGGTCGCCTGGGGCGCCTGGCCCCGCGCTCGCGGGGACGCCGGCGGGGCTGGTCGGCACAAGCGCGTGGCCCGCCGCTGCCGCCGGGACCATGGCCGTCGTCGTCGCGCCGACCGTGCCCGCCGCGTCGGTCACACGTGTCCACTCCGCCACGGAGCGCCCGGCGAGCTGCAGGCCGGTGCCGGTCGACCAGGTCGTGACGGGAGCACGGACGCCGCCCCGATTGCTGGCGCCCGCATCGAGGCCGCCCCCGACGACGACGGCCGCGGCGCCGAGCAGCAGCGCCAGCCCGGCGAGCAAGGCCACACGGGCGGCCCCGCGTGCTGCAGGCCAGCCCGGCACGGACGCGTCGGCCGGGGGCAGTGGCGTCGGCGACGAGGCGTGTGTCGGCGTGGAAGCGTGGGGTGGCGTGGAACCCGGAGCTCGTGGCGCGTTCGGGCGGGGGAACGGTGCGCCGGGGGCGGAAGTCATGCGGGCAGCCTGACCGGGCCCGGCCGGCGGTGGTGCGGCGGCGTTCGTCGCTGTGGACGAAGGTGTCCTGGGGGCAGGCTCCGATCCGGGCGATCGCTGGGGGACGGCGTCGGCGACGGGCAGCACCCGCGGGCGGCACCGGGTGTGACGAGGCCGGTCCGGGGAGCGCCGGATCGCCCCTTCCCGTCGGGTAGACTGGTGGGTGCGATCGGCTTGTGCCTCGCCCCCCGACCTCTCGGTGTTTCGTGTCCGTCCTCGACGGTCCCGGCCCGCCGACCGGGTGGTGCGGAACGAGCAGGTCGACATCGCGCGTCACGTACGCGCCCCGCGTCCCGGTCCGCCGGTCGCAGGGTGCGGCCGCGTCGGCAGCGGTCCGAGCCCGGTCTCCCGGGAGCGGTGCCGGCCCGGCGTGACGCCAGGGGTGGTGGGCCAGATGCCCGTCACCGACGAACCGAGTACCGCGACCGGACTCCTGCCGAGGGTGCAGGGCCGGTCGCCTGACGCGCGTGCCGCCCGGATGATCCGGCGCACGCGGCGAAAGGACGTGTCATGGCCGTCGTGACCATGCGCCAGCTCCTCGAGAGCGGTGTCCACTTCGGGCACCAGACCCGCCGTTGGAACCCGAAGATGAAGCGCTTCATCTTCACCGAGCGCAACGGCATCTACATCGTCGACCTCCAGCAGTCGCTGTCGTACATCGACCGCGCGTACGAGTTCGTCAAGGAGACCGTCGCCCACGGCGGCACCATCCTCTTCGTCGGCACCAAGAAGCAGGCGCAGGAGCCGGTGGCCGAGCAGGCCGCCCGCGTCGGCATGCCGTACGTGAACCACCGCTGGCTGGGCGGCATGCTCACCAACTTCACCACCGTGCACAAGCGCCTCCAGCGCCTCAAGGAGCTCGAGGAGATCGACTTCGACGACGTCGCCGGCTCCGCGCTGACGAAGAAGGAGCTCCTCGTCCTGCGCCGCGAGAAGGACAAGCTCGCGCGCACGCTGGGCGGCATCCGTGACATGGCCAAGACGCCGTCGGCGGTCTGGGTCGTGGACACTAACAAGGAGCACCTCGCCGTCAACGAGGCCCGCAAGCTGGGCATCCCCGTCGTCGCGATCCTCGACACCAACTGCGACCCCGACGTCGTCGACTACGCGATCCCGGGCAACGACGACGCGATCCGCTCCGTCACGCTGCTCACCCGCGTGATCGCGGACGCCGCGGCCGAGGGCCTCATGCAGCGCCACTCGGGCAAGAAGGGCGAGGCCGACCAGACCGCCGAGGCCGAGCCGCTGGCCGAGTGGGAGCGCGAGCTCCTGGCCGGTGCCGAGGCCGCGCAGGCCGAGGCCCCCGCCGCCGATGAGGCCGCGACCGAGGCGCCCGCCGCCGAGGAGACCGCCACCGAGGCGCCCGCCGCCGAGGAGACGCCGGCCGCCGAGGGCGAGCAGGCCACCGAGAAGTCCGAGTGTGTCTGCCGACCATGCGATGTGCCTCCTTCGGGCGCTGTGCGAGACAGCGG
>NZ_JBHWYY010000030.1:0-49288 GCF_042728595.1 Isoptericola sp. NPDC060185
TGCCGAGGTAGTGGCCTGGACCACTACCTCGGCAGGATCGGGACTACCTCGCGGAGTGCGGCCGGTCAGGCGGAGAAGCCGGTGCTCCGCGCGCCCGCGCGCGCCGCGCGGAGCTTGTCGCCCTTGGCCCGGGCGACGTCGCCGAGCTCGGCCTGGAACGCGACCATCCGCTCGCGCAGGGCGAGGGACTCGTCGTCGGTCCCGGCCGCGAGGATGCGCGCGGCCAGCAGGCCGGCGTTGCGGGCCCCGCCGATCGACACCGTCGCCACCGGGACGCCCGCGGGCATCTGCACGATGGACAGCAGCGAGTCCATGCCGTCCAGGTAGCGCAGCGGCACGGGGACGCCGATGACCGGCAGCGGCGTGACGGCGGCCAGCATGCCGGGCAGGTGGGCGGCGCCGCCCGCGCCCGCGATGATCGCGCGCAGCCCGCGCTCGGACGCGCTCCGCCCGTAGTCGATCATCTCCGTCGGCATGCGGTGCGCGGAGACGACGTCGACCTCGACCTCGACGCCCAGCTCGGCGAGCGCGTCGGCCGCAGCCTCCATCACCGGCCAGTCCGAGTCCGACCCCATGACGATCCCGACGACGGGCTGCGTGCTCATGCGTGCTCCTTGCTCGTGGTGTCCTGCGTCTGGTCCGTGTGCTGGTCCCGTGTGCCGGTCCCGTGTGCCGGTCCCGTGTGCCGGTCTAGTCCGCGGGGCGCTCGCCCCGCAGCAGCGCGGCCGCGCCGAGGGCGCGCCGGCGCACGTCGTCGAGGTCGGTGCCGCTGACGTTGACGTGGCCGAGCTTGCGGCCCGGGCGGATGCCCTTGCCGTACAGGTTGACGCGCGCCTCGGGGAAGCGCGCGAGCACCTCGGGCAGCGCGTCCGTGAGGGCGTCGAGGGTGGAGCCCAGCACGTTGGCCATGACGGTCCACGGCGCGCGGGCGGCGGTCTCGCCGAGCGGCAGGTCGAGCACGGCCCGCAGGTGCTGCTCGAACTGGCTCGTCACCGCCCCGTCGATGGTCCAGTGGCCGGAGTTGTGCGGGCGCATCGCGAGCTCGTTGACCCACACCGCGGTGCTGCCGTCGGCCTCCCGGGTCTCGAACAGCTCGACGGCGAGGACGCCGGTGACGTCCAGCCCCTCGGCGACCGCGACCGCGATCCGGCGGGCCTCCGCGTCGACGGCCGGGTCCAGGTCGGGCGCGGGGGCCACGACCTCCGCGCACACGCCGTCGCGCTGGACGGACTCGACGACCGGCCACGTGCGCACCTCGCCCGACGGCCGGCGCGCCACCAGCGCCGCCAGCTCGCGCACGAACGGCACCTTGCGCTCCACGAGCAGGGCGGGGCCGCCGTCGGCGACGGCCTGCAGCCAGTCCGCGACGTCGTCCGGCGACGACACGACGCGCACGCCCTTGCCGTCGTACCCGCCGCGGGAGGTCTTCACGACCGCCTCGTGGCCGTCCTCGTCGGCCAGGAAGGCGGCGAGCGCGTCGCGCGCCTCCGCGGGGTCGGTCGGCAGCGCCGCCCACCGCGGGCACGGCAGGCCGAGGTCGGTGAGCCGGCGCCGCATGACGATCTTGTCCTGCGCCTGCACCAGCGCGTCCGGGCCGGGCCGTACGGGCGTGCCGTGGTCGATGAGGTCCTGCAGCAGCGCGTTGGGCACGTGCTCGTGCTCGAAGGTGAGGACGGCGGCAGAGGCCCGCCCGTCTCGGGGGGCGATGAGGTCGCGGATCGCCCTGTCGTCGCTCGCCACGCCCACCGGGGTGTCCGTGACCACCTGGGCGGCGGACGACGCAGGGTCCTCCACGAGGACGCGCAGGCCCACGCCCAGCTCGGCGGCCGCGGGGGCCATCATCCGGGCGAGCTGCCCCCCTCCGACGACGGCGACGACAGGGGCGGAGGCAGAGGGTCCGGTCACGGGCATCGAGGATACCGGCCGCCCGCCCCTCGCCGAACAGGCGGTTGCTCCCGGAACGCGGCCGGGTCCGGGCTCATACCGGGAGCAACCGCCTGGTCGGCGCCCGCAGGAGGTGCTGGGTCAGTCGCCGTGGTGGTGGAGCCAGCCGCGCCGGCGGCCGCGCGACGAGATGGTCGTGCCGGGCGGGAGCACCAGGTGCGGGTCCAGGGTGCGCGGAACGCCGGCCAGGAACAGCGCGAAGACCGGGGGGCGCCGCTGGACCAGGTCGAGCCGGCCGCCGTCGGCCGCCGCGAGGTCGCGCGCCAGGGCGAGCCCGAGCCCGGTGCTGCCGCCTGTCGTCGTGCCGCGCTCGAAGATGCGGGTCGCGACGTCGTCCGCCACGCCCTCGCCCTCGTCGGCGACCTCGACGGCCACGGCCCCGGTCGTGCCCGACGGGCGGGAGCGCACCGTCGTCGTGCCGGCGCCGTACTTGAGCGAGTTCTCCAGCAGGGTCGCGATGATCTGCGCCAGCGCGCCCGGCGTGGCGAGCACCTGCATCGCCTCCGGCACCTCGACGACCAGCCGGCGCCCCGCCCGCTCGAACGTGGGCGCCCACTCCTCCTCCTGCTGGTGCACGACGTCGGCCAGGACCACGGCCTCGGTCGTGCCGCCCTGCGACCGGCGCGACGCCGCGAGCAGGTCGTCGACCACGGTCACCAGCCGCTCCACCTGCTCGAGCGAGATGCGGGCCTCCTCGACGATCTCGGGGTCGTCGGAGGCGAGCGTGATCTCCTCCAGGCGCATCGTCAGCGCCGTCAGCGGCGTGCGGAGCTGGTGCGAGGCGTCCTGCGTGAACTGCCGCTCGGCCGCGAGCCGGCCCGCGAGCCGGTCGGCGGAGCGCGCCAGCTCGGCCGCGACCAGGTCGATCTCCTCGACCCCCGACGGCTCCAGGCGCGGGCGCACCTGTCCCGAGCCGAGCTGCTCGGCGGACGCCGCGAGGTACACCAGCGGCGCGGAGAGCCGGTTCGCCTGCCAGACCGCCACCGCGATGCCCGCCGCGATCGCGACGATGCCGGCGATGATCACCAGGACCACGGTCTGCGCGGACTTCACGTACGCGCCGACGGCGGACACCGTCATCGACACGGACACGTTCTGGTCCGTGAGCTTGGCCTTGTCGATGGTGGGCGCGGAGACCGGGTCCCCCGCCGTCAGCTGCGTGCCGTCGGGCAGCGTCACGACGACGTAGGCCGGAAGGTCTCCCTCGCTGCCCTCGGCGGCCCGCTCCACCATCGCCTCGGTGACGATGTCGCCGCGCTCGAGCGTGTTGTCGATGCTTCGCGCGAGCGTGTCGACGCGGCTGGTGATGCGCTGCTCCTCGATCGCGAGGACGTACCGGGCACCGAAGATGCCCAGGGGCACGCCGAGCAGGAGCACGGCGACGGCGACCGCCGAGATGGTCGCCAGCAGGACGCGGCGACGCACGAGGTCAGCCCTGGCCCGTCGGCGTCAGCTCGCGCCGAGCTCGAAGCGGAAGCCGAGCCCTCGCACGGTGGAGACGTAGCGCGGCGCGTTCGCGTCGTCGCCGAGCTTGCGGCGCAGCCACGACACGTGCATGTCGAGCGTCTTGGTGGAGCCGACCGGGTCGGAGCCCCAGACGTCGCGCATCAGGGTGTCGCGCACCACGACCGAGCCGGCGTTCGCGACCAGCACCTTCAGCAGGTCGAACTCCTTGGTGGTCAGGTGCAGCTCGCGGTCGCCCTGGAAGGCCCGGTGCGCGGACACGTCGACACGCACGTCCTGCGCGCGCAGCTCCTCGTCCTCGCCGGTCTCGCCGTGCGTGCGACGCAGGAGCGCCCGGACGCGGGCGAGCAGCTCCGCGAGGCGGAACGGCTTCGTCACGTAGTCGTCCGCGCCCGCGTCGAGGCCGACCACCAGGTCCACCTCGTCGGCGCGGGCCGTGAGCACCAGCACCGGGACCGTCAGGCCGGAACCGCGGATCTCGCGCGCCACGTCCAGGCCGTCCATGTCGGGCAGGCCCAGGTCGAGGACGACGATGTCCGCGTTTCCGGCGTTGTCAACGGCTCCTTGACCAGTTCCTTGCACGATGACGTCGTAACCCTCACGCGTGAGAGCCCGCGCCAAAGGCTCGGCAATAGCCGGGTCGTCCTCGGCCAGCAGTACGTGGGTCATTCCCTCATGCTAGCGGCATCATCGCTGGTCCTGGGACGTGAGAGCCGCCACGGTTTCCCGAGTCGCGCGCCCGGCCGCCGTCCACCCCAGGGCCGAGGTCGGCCGGCCGCCCGTCCGCCCCCGGACGGACGCGACCCCGGCGCCGCCCACCTACCCTGGCGGTCATGAGCTGGATCGAGAGAATGGGGCGCTGGTTCGAGGCGCACCGCTTCGGCGTCGACCTCACGACGACCGTGCTGCTCGCCGCGCTCGTGCTCAGCTCGGCCACCGACCTGTACTCCGCGGAGCCCTATCTCTCGCGCAACGCGTCGATCGCCTGGAGCTTCGCCCTCCTCGCCCCGCTCCCCTGGCGGCGCACGCGGCCCGTGCCCTCGGCCGTGGCCGTCTACGCCGTCGCGCTCGCGCACATCCTCGCCGGGTACCCGATGATCATGCCCGGCGACCTGCTGATCCTCGTCGCCCTCTGGTCCGTCACCGTCTACGGGCCCACCTGGTCGCACGTCACCGCGATCTGCTCGACGGCGGTCGGCAGCCTGCTCGTGCTGCCCGTCGCCGTCGCGATGCTCGGGGGCACCGGCACGTCCGGCCTCGCCGAGATGGTGCCCGTCGGCATCTTCTGCTTCGTCACCGCGCTCGCCGTCTGGGCCTTCGCCCTCGTGCGCCGCTCCCGCCGCGTCACCATGGACGCCCTGCGGGACCGGGCCCACCGGCTCGAGGTCGAACGCGACCAGCAGGCGCGGATCAGCGCCGCCGCCGAGCGCGCCCGCATCGCCCGCGAGATGCACGACATCGTCGCGCACTCCCTGTCCATCGTCGTGGCGCAGGCCGACGGCGGCCGGTACGCCGCCGCGTCCGACCCCGAGGCCGCCGTCCGCGCGCTCGGCACCATCAGCGACACCGGGCGCACCGCCCTCACCGACATGCGGCGCCTGCTCGGCGTGCTGCGCTCGCAGGACGACGAGGAGGCGCCCTCGGACGACGCCACCGGCCCCCGCACGCCGCCGCCCGGCACGGCCTCCGCTCCTCCCCCGGCCCCCGCCACGGGGCCCGCCCGCGACGACCGCGGGTCCCGGCCCGCACCGCAGCCCGGCGTGGAGGAGATCGAGGACCTCGTGGCGCAGGCCCGCGACGGCGGGCTGCGCGTGTCCCACGTGCGGGTCGGCGAGCCGCGGCCGCTCACCGCCGGCATGGGGCTCACCCTGTACCGCGTGTGCCAGGAGTCGCTCACCAACGTCCGCAAGCACGCCGGGCCCGACCCTGCCGTCACCGTCGCGGTGCGCTGGACGCCGTCGACCGTCGAGCTCGAGGTGCTCGACGACGGCCGCGGCGCCGCCGCCACCGGCGACGACCCCGGGTTCGGGCTGCGCGGCATGCGCGAGCGGACCAACCTGTACGGCGGCACCCTCGAGACCGGCCCCCGCCGCGGCGGCGGGTTCCGCGTGCACCTCGAGCTGCCCCTGCCCGGCGCGCCCGTGCCCGTCGCGCGCCCCGCCCCGGTCTCGGCCCCTGCCCCGACAGGCCCGCCGTCGACGACCGCCCCGACGACCCCCCAGGAGGACGCATGACCCCGCCCGCCACCGACGCCCCGCTCCCGGCCGGCCCGGCCGGCCCCCCCGGGGGCGGGCAGGCCGGCGTCGTGCGCGTGGCACTCGTCGACGACCAGCAGCTCGTGCGCGCGGGCTTCCGCATGGTCATCGACTCGCAGCCCGACCTGGAGGTCTCGCTCGAGGCCGGCGACGGCGCCCAGGCGCTGCGGCTGCTGGCCGACCACCGCGTCGACGTCGTCCTCATGGACGTGCGCATGCCCCACCTGGACGGGCTCACCGCGACCGCCCGGCTCACCGCGTCGCCGGACGCGCCGCGCGTCATCGTGCTCACCACCTTCGACCTCGACGAGTACGTCCTCGAGGCCATCCGCGCCGGGGCGTCCGGTTTCCTCCTCAAGGACGCGCCCCCGGAGGAGATGCTCGCGGCCATCCGCACCGTGCACGCCGGGGACGCCGTCATCGCGCCGTCGTCCACCCGCCGGCTGCTGGAGCACCTCGTCACCGCGCTGCCCGCCGACCAGGCCGCGCCGCAGCACGACGCGCTCGCCGCCCTCACCGACCGCGAGCGCGAGGTCCTGGTGCTCATGGCCCGCGGCCGCTCCAACACGGAGATCGCCGCCGACCTGTTCGTCGCCGAGGCCACGGTGAAGACCCACGTCGGGCGCATCCTCGCCAAGCTCGACGCCCGCGACCGCGTGCAGGCCGTCGTCACGGCCTACGAGACCGGGCTGGTCCGCCCCGGCTCCTGACAGGTCACCAGCCGAGGTGACGTCGGACGACGGCGAGCACGCGCTCCGGCTCGTGGCGCGCGGCCATCGCCGGCAGGCGGACCCGCACGGTGGCGGCGTCGGCCCCGATCTCGGCGTCGCGCAGCGCCGCCCACGATGTCCGCGAGCGCCAGCCGCATCGTCCTGCGGTGCCGCACCTTGCCGACGGCCGGCGCACCGAGCACAGCTGCCCAGCGGCGGGCGGCACGGGTCAGCGGACCGCGATGTGTGACGAGCACCTGCTCGCTCAGCGCCCACCACCGCAGCGCGGTCAGGTGGCAGGCGACCTCGGGGGCCCCACACCGAGCGTGATGAGCTGCGCACGGGTGACGACGCCGTGCTGCCGTCGCACGACCTCCGTCAGTCCCGCGACCCTGGCGTACACCTCTCGCGATCCGGTCATGTCGGTGATCGTCAGGCGGCGCGATGCCGGGTCGTGCTACGCGTCGGCCCGCTGTGGACGCCATGGCATCTGCGCGGCCTGTGGGCAGGCTCGCCGTCCCGAGTTGTCAGGACCACGACCACAGAAACCTGCGCGTGGTCCTGACAAGTCCGCGGGGGCGCAGGTCAGGGGGCGTTCAGGGTGCCGGTCAGGGTCGGTGTCATACCTGGGGATGACCTGGACGCCCGGCAGGACCCACCCTCGGGCCGATGTTCACGGCGACCGCGCTCCGTAGCGTCGGTGGTGTCCTGGTCGGCGGGCTCCTCGAGCTCGCGGGCCACCACCCCCGACACTCCGGAGAGCTCCCGTGGACACCACCGTGTACGTCCCGATCCCCGACGAGGGCACCGCCGCCCGCCCGACCGTCACCCCTGCGGTGCGCGCCCGCGCCCTGACCAAGACGTACGGTCGCGGCGAGGCGCAGGTGCGCGCCCTGGACGGGGTCGACGTCGACTTCGCGGCCGGCCGCTTCACGGCGATCATGGGCCCGTCCGGCTAGGGCAAGTCGACCCTCATGCACCTGCTGGCCGGCCTCGACAGCGCGACCGGCGGCCAGGCGTTCATCGGCTCCACCGAGGTGACCGGCCTGAACGACAAGGCCCTGACGGCCCTGCGCCGCACCCGCGTCGGCTTCGTGTTCCAGCAGTTCAACCTGCTGCCCATGTTCACGGCGGAGCAGAACATCACGCTCCCGGTGGAGCTCGCCGGCGGCACCGTCGACAAGGCGTGGTTCGGCACCCTCGTCGAGACGCTCGGCCTCAGCAAGCGCCTCACGCACCGCCCCAGCGAGCTGTCCGGCGGCCAGCAGCAGCGCGTCGCCATCGCGCGCGCCCTCATCGCCCAGCCCGACGTCGTGTTCGCGGACGAGCCGACGGGCAACCTCGACTCCCGCTCCGGCGCGGAGGTGCTGAGCTTCCTGCGCCGCTCGGTGCGCGAGCTCGGCCGCACGATCATCATGGTCACCCACGACCCGGCGGCCGCCGCCTACGCGGACCGCGTGGTCCTCATCGCCGACGGGAAGATCGCCGGCGACATCTCCGACCCGACCCCCGAGTCCGCCCTCGCCGGCCTCGACGCGCTGCGGACGGTGGCCACGCGATGATCCGCCTCACCCTGTCGCAGATGCGACGCAGCGCCGGGCGCCTCGCCGCCGCCGGCCTCGCGATCGTCATCGGCACCGCGTTCGTCGCGATCACCCTGCTCGCCGGGAACGTCATCACCCGCACCACCTACGACTCGATCGCCGCGCAGTACACGGGCGCCGACCTCGTGGTCCGCGGCGTCGTCGCCGACGACGCCACCCTGGACGCGGTGCGCGACGCCGACGGCGTCGCCACGGCCGACCAGCAGCTCATGTCGTTCCAGCAGCTCGAGGGCGGCGGGCGCACCATCTACCAGGGCGTCCTGGCCGAGCCCACCGACTCCGGCGTGCTGCCCCTCGAGGTGGTCGACGGCGCGCTGCCCGAGGCATCGGGCGAGATCGCACTGCCGACCGACGTCGCGGAACGGCTCAAGGCCACCACCGGTGACCAGGTCACCCTGGTGCGCAACGTCCTCGACGACCCGCAGGAGGGCACCTGGAAGGAGGTCCGGGAGCGGCTCACCGTCAGCGGCACCCTGAGCGACCCCTACGGGGCGTACTCGATGATGGGCGGCGCCGCCGTGGCGCCGGCCGCCGACGTCACCGCCTGGGAGGCCGACCAGCACGCCCCCGGCGAGGCGTCGACCGACCCCGCCACCGTGCTCGTCACGCTCGACGACGGCACCGACGTCGAGCAGGCCCGCACCGCCATCACCGGCGCCGTGACCAACGCCGCCACGGCCGAGGGCGCGGACACCGCGAACCTCAAGGTCGTGACGCCCGAGGAGCACGCCGAGGCCGTCGCCAACGAGATGACCGGCGGCGACAACGTCATCTTCACCGCGTTCGTGCTGGTCTTCGCGGCCGTCGCGCTGCTGGTCGCCGCGCTCGTCATCGCCAACACCTTCCAGGTGCTGGTGGCCCAGCGCACCCGCACCCTCGCCCTGCTGCGCTGCGTGGGCGCCGACAAGGGCCAGCTGCGCCGGTCGGTGCTGTTCGAGGCCGCGTTCCTCGGCCTGCTCTCCTCGATCGTGGGCCTCGCCGCGGGCATCGGGCTGGCGCAGGCGGCGCTGACGATCGGCGGGAACATGGACCTGGGCGTCCCCCTGCCCTCCACCGTGAGCATCACCGCCGCCGTCATCCTCATCCCGCTCGTCGTGGGCACCGTCGTGACGCTCGTCGCCGCGCTCGCCCCGGCCCGCGCCGCGACCCGCGTCGCCCCGTTGGAGGCGCTCCGCCCCTCGGACGCGCCGTCGGCCGCCCGGGGCGCCGGGCGCGTGCGCCTCGTCCTGTCGATCATCGTCTCGGTCATCGGCTTCGCCCTGCTCGGCGGCGGCGTCGCGCTGAGCACGGCAGGCGGCGAGCCCAGCATGGGTCTCCTCGTCGGTGTCGCCGGTGGCGCGATGTCGTTCGTCGGCGTCCTGGTGGGCTCGGTGTTCTGGCTGCCCCGCGCGGTGGCCCTCGCCGGCCGCCTGGTGGGCATGTCCGGCCCGACGGCGCGCCTCGCGGCCGCGAACACGCTGCGCAACCCGCGCCGCACCGCCGCCACGTCCACCGCGCTGCTCATCGGCGTCACGCTCGTCGGCATGATGTCGACCGGCGCCGCGAGCGCCCGGGTGACCATGGACACCGAGCTGGACTCCCGCTACCCCGTGGACGTCACCGTCTCGACCGACCTGTCGAGCGACCCCACGGCCGTCGCCGCCGGCGACAGCACGGTGACGCCCGTCCCGCCGGCGCTCGCGGACACCGTCCGCGACGTCGCCGGCGTCTCCGGCGTCGTCGAGACGCCCGCCACGGCGGCCACCGTCACGGGCGACGGCGTGGACGAGGGCCTCGCCCTCACGGTCCGCGGCGTGACGCCGGAGGACGCGGCGTCGGCGATGCGCAGCACGGAGACGGTCGACCCGCTCGCGAAGGGCACGGCCGTCGTGCCGGAGGACGTCGCCGACGTCTGGGGCATCACCGACGGGCAGGAGCTCACGCTCACCGGCCCGGACGGGACGCTGGCGGTCAAGGCGGCGATCACCGAGCTCGCCGACTCCTCCCTCGTGGTGGTCCCCGACGACCTCGCCGCCCTCGACGCCGACGCCCCGGTGACCAGCCTCTGGGTGGCGCTCGAGGACCCGAGCGACGCGGCCTCCGTGGTCCCGACGATCCAGGACGCGGTGGCCGACACCGAGGCGCCCGCGGACGTCGTTGGCGCGGCGGTGGAGCGCGCCGGCTTCCAGCAGGTGATCGACACCGCTCTGGGCATCGTCATCGGCCTGCTCGCGGCGGCCGTCGTGATCGCACTGATCGGCGTGGCGAACACCCTGTCGCTGTCCGTCATCGAGCGGCGGCGGGAGTCCGCGACCCTGCGGGCGATCGGCCTCTCGAAGGGCCAGCTGCGCGGGATGCTCGCGGTCGAGGGCCTGCTGATCGCGCTGGTCGGCGCGGTGCTCGGCGTGCTGCTGGGGCTGGTCTACGGCTGGGCGGGCGCCGCGGCGGCGCTCGGCTGGGCCGGCACCCCCGCGATCGTGGTCCCGTGGCGCGACGTGCTGGTGATGCTCGTCGTGGCCGCCGTCGCCGGGCTCGTGGCGTCCGTCGCCCCCGCCCGCACCGCGGTGAAGACCTCGCCGGTGGAGGCCCTCGCGAGCGAGTAGCGCGAGTTGTCCACAGGCCGTCCGTGACGGCCGCCCGGGGCGGGCACCCTGGAGGTCATGTCGGCCTCCGCGGTGCCCGCCCTCGTCGTTCCCGTGCGCGACGACGGTCCCGGCGACGGGGTGCGGCTCACGGTGCAGCCCGGCGAGGACGTGCTGCTGCCCGCGGGCGCCCCGCTCGGCGAGTGCCGGGCCGAGCTCGCGGCCCTGCTGCGCCGTCCCGAGCTGCGGCACGCGCCTCTGGCCGCCGACGGCGTCCGCGTGGGCGACGGCGACCTCGTCGGCGAACGGCCGCTGCTGCCCGGGGCGCGCCTGGTGGTGCCCGGTCGGGAGCACGGTGGGGAGCGCGGTCGGGAGCACGGCATCTCGGTCCTCGACGGCCCCTGGCTCGTCGCGCGGGCCGACGGCGCCGCCGCGGGGGACGTCCGCGCGGTCGCGCCGGGCGTTCGCACCTTGCTGCCGGAGGGCGGCCTTCCGCCCGACGACGGCGCGGAGCGCGGGGGTCGGTCCGCCGTCGGGGGCGGGGTGGACGACGGGGACCACGGCGCCCCCGGACGGGCGGGTGCCGCGCGGGCGCGGCGGGTGGTCGTGGGCGTGGTCGTGCGCGTGGACCCGCGCCGGCCCGACCGCGTCACCGTCCGGTCGACGTGGCGTGGCGGACCCGCCGGTCGGGCGGGTGCCGCGCGGCTGGTCCCGGAGGCATCGGCCCGGTCCGCGCCCGCGGGGGCCCAGCCGTCCGGCCGCCGACCGCGGCACCGCCGGGTGGGTCTGATGCCGCGCCGCTGGCCCCCGGGCACCCGCCTCGAGGTGCCCGGGGGCGCGGGCCCGTCAGCGTGGACGCTGCACCGCTCGGGGAGCGTCTCGGCGTGGCTGGGCGCGGACGCCCCGGGCCCGAGCAGCGCCGCGGCCCCCTCCGGGCCCGGCGCGGGCGCGCTCGCCGCCGCCGCGCTCCCCGTGATCGGCTCCCTGGTGCTCGCGGCCGTGCTGCGCCAACCGGCCTACGCGCTGTTCTCGCTGCTCGGGCTGGGCACGCTGGTGCCCCAGCTCGTCGCGGCCCGCCGGCGGCGGCGCGCCGCGGACTCGTCGGCGGGTCCCCCGGGCGCGGCGGTGCGGGCAGGCGCCGAGCTGCGGGACGCCGGGGGCCGCTCCCCGGTGGGCAGCTCCCCCGGCCCCCTGCTCGCGCGGCTCGTCGCCGCGCACCAGGCGTCCGACGGCGCATGGCTGGAGGCCGTCGAGCGGGCTGCGCGGCGCACCGCCAGGTCCCGGCCACCGGGTCTCCCCGGCTCCGGGCGCGGCCTGTCGGACCCGGCCCGGGGTGCGGGCGGTGTCGTCGCGGACCGGGTCCCGGACGGCGCGCTCGCGCTCGTGGGTCCGCGGCACGACGTGCTCGCCGCCGCGCGGTCGGTGGTCGTGGAGCTCGCCGCGGCCGGGGCCCGCGTGGACGTGCACGGCGACGCCGCCGACTGGTCCTGGTGCCGGTGGTTGCCGCGAGCCGGGCCGCCGGTGCTGGTGGTCGACCCGCACGACGGCGCGCTCCCGAGCACGCACGCCGCGGCCCGCGACGACGTCCTCGCCCGCGGCGGGGCCGTCGTCCTGTGCCTGCCCGACGACGTCCCCGTCCCGGCCTGGTGCCGCACGGTCTGGCGGGTGCGGGGCGGGCGCGTGCGGCGGACGGCGCCGGACGGCTCGGCGACGACCGGCCCCTTGGTCGGCGTCGACGACGCCTGGGCGGAGCGGGCCGCGCGCCTTGTGGCGGGGCTCGCCGGCCTGCGCCGCTCGCTCGGCGCCCTCGAGACCGGTGACCCCGGCGGTGCTGGAGCCACCGGAGGCTCCGGCGACGACGACCCGACCGACCCGCGCCTCCCCGGCGCGGTGCCCCTCGTGTCGCTGCTCGACGACGCCACCGACCCCGGCGCCACCGACCCCGGCGCCACCGATCCCGGGGCCGCCTGGGACGCGCCCCGCGGGTGGGCGGTGCCGCTCGGTCGCGACGGCCGCGGGCGCCCGGTGACGTTCGACCTGGTGGCCGACGGGCCGCACCTGCTCGTCGCCGGCACCACGGGGTCGGGCAAGTCCGAGCTGCTGCAGTCCCTCGTGCTCGGGCTCGCGCTCCGCCGGTCCCCGCGCGACCTCGCGCTCGCCCTCGTCGACTTCAAGGGCGGTGCGTCGTTCGGCCGGTGCGGGCGGCTGCCGCACGTCGTCGGCCAGGTGACCGACCTCGACCCCGGCCTCGCCGGACGGGCGCTCGCCGGTCTGCGGGCCGAGCTCCACCGGCGCGAGCGGGTGCTCGCGCGCCACGGCGTCGCCGACCTCACGGCCCTGCCTCCTGGGCAGGCCGACGCACCGCCCCGGCTGATCGTCGTCGTGGACGAGTTCCGCGCCCTCGCCGACGACCTCCCCGACTTCCTGCCCGCGCTGCTGCGCATCGCCGCGCAGGGGCGGTCGCTGGGCGTGCACCTCGTGCTCGCCACGCAGCGCCCCGCCGGTGCGGTGAGCGCCGACCTGCGGGCCAACGTCTCCGCCCGGCTCGCCCTGCGAGTGGTGGACACCGCCGACTCGCTCGACGTCGTGGAGACGCCGGCCGCCGCCCGGATCCTCCCCGGCACCCCCGGGCGCGCGGTGCTGCGGTGCGGGGCCGAGCCGCCCGTCGCGCTGCAGTGCGCCCATGCCTCCGGGCGCCCCGCCGCGGCGAGGTCCGTCCGGCGCGCCCCGGCATGGGACACCGCCCCCGCGCCCGCCCGGCCCACCGCGCCGGACCCGGAGCCGCCCAGCCCCGTCGCGGGCCTCCTGGCGGGCGTCGTCGGGGGCGTCGTCGGGGGCGTCGTCGGGGACCTCGTCGGGGACCTCGTCGACGCCTGCGTGTCGGCTGCGGCGGCGCGTGGCCTGCGTCCCGGCCGGGCCCCCTGGCTGCCCCCGCTGCCGGAGCGGGTCGGGCCCGACGAGGCCGCCGCACTCGCCGCGGACGGCGCCGACGGGGCCGACGAGGCCGACGCCGCGGGCGGTGCCGACGGAGCTGACGGCGCCGACGATCCCGCCGACGCGCACGGTGTCGGCGACGCTTCTCCCGGCCTGCCCGTCGCCCTCGGCGACGACCCCGCGCGCCAGCACCGCGCCCTGCTGCGCTGGGACCCGGCCGCAGGGCACCTGGGCGTCGTGGGGCACGCCCGCTCCGGCCGGACCACCACGCTCCTGGCCCTCGCGGTCGCGGCCCTCGACCGGGGCTGGCACGTGCACGCGCTCGCGCCCGCCGGCGCGCTGCCGCGGTTCGCCGGGCTCGGGGGCCGGTCGGGGTTCGGCACCCTCGCCGGCCCCGGGTCCCCGCGGCGCGCGGGGCGGTTGCTACGGCTGCTCGCCGCGGCGCCTCCGACCGCACCCACGCTGGTGGTGGTGGACGGCGTCGAGGAGCTGCGCGCGGCGCTGGCGTCGCCCGACCCGTGGGACCCGCTGGTGCGGGCGCTCGCCGTCCCGGGCCTCGCGTTCGCCGTCACGTCCGACGGCGCGATGCTCGGCGGGCTCGGAGCCACGGTGGGGCCGCGCGTGGTGCTCCTCGGGCGCGAGCCGCACGCCGACGTGCTCCTCGGCGCCCCGTCGGACCTCGCCGGGCGGGGCGGGCCGCCCGGTCGCGCGGCCTGGGTGGGGCGCGAGCAGCTCCTGTGCCAGGTGCTCCTGCCCGCCGACGGCCCCGCCACCGACGCCAGCACCAGCACCAGCACCAACCCCGCCCGCGACCGCGCCACCGACCGCGCCACCGACCGACCTTCCCCGGTGCACCCGGGCGGGCGGCCCCACGTCGTGCGCGAGCTCCCCGCCGCCGTCGACGAGCGCGATCTCGCGCCCGCCGGTCGTCACCGCGAGCCGGTCGGGCGGGACCCTGGCGTGAGCGACGGGCTCGACGTCCCGATCGGCGTGGGCGGCGACGCCGCAGTCCCGGTCGCCCTGGACGTCGCGCGGGGTGCGCTGGTCACCGGTCCGCGCGGGAGCGGCCGCACCACGGTGCTGCGACTGGTCGCCCGGCGGCTCGCGGCCACGGGGCGGCTCGCGGGCGTGGTGTCGCGCGACGCGGCCCTGCGCGGCGACGCGGGGGCGGCCCCCGCCGTGGCCCCGTCGGCGGCCACCCTGGGCCCGCTCCTCGACGACCTGGGCCCAGGGGTCCTCGTCGTCGACGACCTGGACGCGCTCGCCCAGCAGCACCCGCTGGAGGCGGACCGGCTCGCGTCGTGGATGGAGACCGGCGAGCACGCGCTCGTCGCGGCGGCGACGACGGCCGCGGCCACCCTGGCGCACCGCGGCGCGCTGGCCGAGCTGCGGGCCCGGCGCACCGCCGTCGTCCTGCACCCGGGCGAGCGCGGGGCCGACGAGGTGCTCGGCGTGCCGCTGGCCGACGCCGTCGACCCGGGCCCCGCGCGGCCCGGCCGCGGGGCGCTCGTGGTGCCCGGCGGCGTGGTCGCGGTGCAGGTCGCGCGGCCGGGCGACCGTCTGGCCGCGCGGTCCGCGGCCGGACCCGCGGGGCGACGTCCGGGATCAGCGGGTGGTCGCCTCGACCACGCGGCGCGTCATCACGGCGACGAGCACGGCGGCGGCCACCAGCAGCAGCCCGACCCCCGCGAGCACGGCCCAGGCGACCCCTGCCGTGAACAGGCTGACGCCGACGAGACCCTGCATGATCTGCCACACCACGACGGGCGCGCGGCCGCTGCGCCGGCCGGCCCACAGCGCGCGGCACGACCCGACGAGCAGCCACCCGAGGCCCACGAAGAACAGCACGAGGAACACGCTCACGGCTACGCTGTCGGAGGCACCTCGCACCAGCTCGACGCCGATCATCACGGCGGCGGAGGCGAGCAGCAGCACCTCGATCCCGACCCCGGCAGCGACCACCCGCAGCCCCGGCGGGCGAGACCCCTCGGGAGCGCCGTCGGTACCGGGCGAGGGGGTGACAGGAGGGCGCATGACACGTCAGAATACGTGCGACCTGCGGTTTCACGACAGTGTGATCAAGCACTCACGCTTCATGCCCGAGAAACTTCTCCGTAACCCCTTGTGCGGCGCTTCACGAGGTGTGACGCTGGACAGCAGATCAACCCCCACCCATCGGACCCGGTTTCGCGCGCCCTCACGCGCCCGCTGAAGGACCGGGCCCCCCTGCACCGAGGAGATGACATGGACTGGCGCCACAAGGCCGCCTGCCTCGACGAGGACCCTGAGCTCTTCTTCCCCATCGGCAACACCGGCCCCGCCCTCCTGCAGATCGAGGAGGCGAAGGCCGTCTGCCGTCGCTGCGACGTCGTGGACACGTGCCTCAAGTGGGCCATCGAGTCCGGTCAGGACGCCGGCGTCTGGGGCGGCATGAGCGAGGACGAGCGCCGGGCGCTCAAGCGCCGCACCGCGCGCGCCCGCCGCGCCGGCTGACGCCAGCCGACCGACGCCAGCAGGACCAGCAGGACACGGCGCGCCGGCGCCGAGACGACGAGGGACGGACCGCACACCGTGCGGGTCCGTCCCTCGTCTTTCTGCGTGCGTCTTTCCTGCGTACGCCTTTCCGGCGTGCGTTGTCCTGTGCGGACGCCGGGACCCCGCGACGGAGCTACCGGGGCGCCTGTGCGTCCCGCAGCACCATCTCCAGCACCACCTGCGTCCCGCCGCCCTCGCGCACCTGCCAGTCGATGGTGCCCCGCAGCTCGTTGGTGACCAGCGTCTGCACGATCTGCGACCCGAGCCCGCTGCGCGACGCGCGGCCGAGGGTCGCGATGCCCTCCGGCATCCCCACTCCGTCGTCGGCCACCACGACGCGCATCGACGCACCGTCCCGCTGCACGTCGATCTCGACGTTGCCCGACTCCCGCCCCGGGAACCCGTGCTCGACGGCGTTGGTCACCAGCTCGGTGAGGACCAGCGCGAGCGGGGTCGCGTCCTGGGCGGGCACCATCCCGAACGAGCCCGTCTGGCGGGTGCGCACCTGCGTGCGCGTCGAGGCGACGTCGGCGGCGAGCCGTAGCGCGCGGCTCAGCATGTCGTCGAGCTCGACGTGCTCGTCGAGGGTCTGCGAGAGCGACTCGTGCACCATCGAGATGGTCGCCACCCGGCGCATCGCCTCCTCCAGGGCCGCGCGCGCCTCCGGCACGTCCATGCGGCGGGCCTGCAGGCGCAGCAACGCGGCGACCGTGGCGAGGTTGTTCTTCACGCGGTGGTGGATCTCGCGGATCGTCGCGTCCTTGGTCATGAGCTCGCGCTCACGACGGCGCAGCTCGGACACGTCGCGGCACAGCAGGACGGCGCCGATGCGCTGGCCGCGGTCGGTGAGCGGCAGGGCGCGCAGGGACAACGCCACGCCCTTGGCCTCGATGTCGGTGCGCCAGGGCGCGCGCCCCATCACGACCAGCGGCAGGGACTCGTCGACCGTGTCCTGGTGCTGCACGATGTCCGCGGTCACCTCGACCAGCGACTGCCCGACCAGCGGGCCGATGACGCCCAGCCGGTGGAAGCAGGACAGCGCGTTCGGGCTGGCGTACAGCACCTCGCCCTCGGAGTTCAGGCGGATCAGCCCGTCGCCGACGCGCGGGGCGCCGCGACGCGGGCCGGTGGCCGCGTTGGGCGCGGGGTACTCGCCGCGCGCGATCATCGCGAGGATGTCGTCCGCCGACTCCACGTAGTTGAGCTCGAGGCGGCTGGGCGTGCGCCCCGACCCGAGGTTCGTCTGCCGGGCGACGACGGCGATGGCCCGCCCGTCGTGCACCACCGGCACGGCCTCCTCCCGGACGGCGTACGCGCCGAACCAGCGCGGCTCGCGGGATCGCTGCGCCCGCCCCTCGGTCATCGCCGCCGCGAGCTGCGGCCGCTGCCCGTCCGGCGCGAGCGACCCGACGATGTCGTCGTAGTGCACGGTGGCGCCCGTCGACGGGCGGCACTGGGCGAGGGCGACGAACCCGCCGTCGGCGGTCGGCAGCCACAGCACCAGGTCGGCGAACGCGAGGTCTGACACGAGCTGCCAGTCGCCGACGAGCAGGTGCAACCACTCGACGTCCCCTTCGGAGAGGTCGGTGTTCTGGGCGATGAGGTCACTCATGGCGGACACGCCCACCAGGGTACGGGCGCCGCCGCGCTCCGCCGTCGTCGGTAGGGTGACCTCGTGCACCTGACCGTGGAGCTCACGTACGCGGCGCCCGTCGACGACGTCGTCGCGATGCTCGCCGACGAGGCGTTCGTGCGCTGGCGCGCGGGCCGGGGCCTCGGGGGCAGCGTCGA
Organism: Isoptericola sp. NPDC060185; assembly: GCF_042728595.1. Classification (NCBI taxonomy): domain Bacteria; kingdom Bacillati; phylum Actinomycetota; class Actinomycetes; order Micrococcales; family Promicromonosporaceae; genus Isoptericola; species Isoptericola sp. NPDC060185. The sequence continues at coordinate 17,799 of NZ_JBHWYY010000030.1, forward strand.
GCAGACCGACGTGACCGGGAGCCCGGCCGACGGCTTCACCATCGCCGTGCGCCGCACGCTGCCCACCGACCAGATCCCCGCGCAGGTCCGCCCCTTCGTCGGCGACCGCCTGGAGGTCCGGCAGGCGGAGGTCTGGGAGGCGCGCAGAGGCGACCTGCGCACGGGAACGATCGCCGTCGAGATCGCGGGCGCACCCGTGCGCGTGACGGGCACCGTCCGACTCGAGCCGCTCCCCGACGGCGGCACCCGCCAGGTCTACGACGGCGAGGTCCGGGCCACCGTGCCGCTCTTCGGGGCGGCCGTGGCCGAGGCCGCCGCGCGGGCGGTCCGCACGACCCTCGAGGCCGAGGGCTCGGCCGGCCGGGAGTGGCTCGCCGAGCGTGCCGCACCGGGTGAAGACCGGTAACGATCCGGACAAGGCCGCCGCTCTGAGCGGCGGCTGACCTGGGGCGACGCCAGCGCCGACGTCACGATGCGGTATCGGCGCCGACCCGAGGCTTGACTTCCGCACCTCGCGGCGGCCAGCATCTTCCCTGGCTGTGGGAGCGCTACCACCATGGAGGTGGGAGCGCTACCATCCTCCATCTCGCAAGCCCGAACCAGACAAGGGAGTCACCGTGCTGAACAGCACCCGACCCACCCGCCGAGCCCGCCGCGCCGTCGCGGCGACGGCCGGCGTCGCGACCCTCGCCCTCGCCCTGACCGCCTGCGGCAGCTCGGACGACGGCGGCGACAAGACCGCCTCCGGTGACGAGAAGATCACGCTCACCGTCGCCACCTTCAACGAGTTCGGGTACACGGACGAGCTCCTCGCCTCCTACACCGACAGCCACCCGAACGTGACCGTCGAGCAGGTCAAGGCCGCGACCTCCGAGGACGCGCACACGAACATGAGCACCAAGCTCGCCGCGGGCGGCGAGGGCCTGGCCGACGTCGAGGCCATCGAGGTCGACTGGCTGCCCGAGCTGGTGCAGTTCCCCGACCTGTTCACCGACCTGAACAGCGACGAGATCAAGGGCCGCTGGGCCGACTGGCGGACCGAGCAGGCGTCGACGCCGGACGGGAAGCTCATCGGCTACGCCACGGACACGGGCCCCGAGGCCATCTGCTACCGCTCCGACCTGTTCGAGAAGGCCGGCCTGCCGACCGACCGCGAGAAGGTCGCCGAGCTGCTCGGCGGCAAGGACGCCACGTGGGAGGACTACTTCGAGGCGGGCAAGAAGTTCGTGGAGAAGTCCGACTCCGCCTGGTTCGACAGCGCCGGCGCCACGTACCAGGGCATGGTCAACCAGCTCCCCGCCGCGTACGAGGACGCCTCGTCGGGCGAGCCGAAGGACCTGGCGACCAACACGGAGATCAAGGACCTGTACGACCAGGTCCTCGCGGCCGCCGACACGGACGGCCTCTCGGCCCACCTCAAGCAGTGGGAGGAGGACTGGCAGGCGGGCTTCCAGAAGGACGCCTTCGCCACCATGCTGTGCCCGCCGTGGATGACCGGCTCGATCAAGCAGTACGCCGGTGGCGTCGACGGCTGGGACGTCGCCGACGTCTTCCCCGGTGGCGGCGGCAACTGGGGCGGTTCGTTCCTCACCGTCCCGGCGTCGGGCAAGAACACCGAGGCGGCCAAGGAGCTCGCGGCCTGGCTGACCTCGCCCGAGACCCAGACCAAGGCGTTCGAGAACACGGGGAACTTCCCCTCGCAGATCGACGCGCAGAAGTCGGAGCAGGTCCAGTCGTTCACCAACGACTTCTTCAACGACGCGCCGGTCGGGAAGATCTTCACGGCCCGGGCCGACGCGATCACGAGCGCCCCGTTCAAGGGCAAGAACTACTTCTCCATCCACACCACCGTGCAGAACGCGATCGACCGCGTGGACCTCAACGGTGACGACGCGGAGAAGAGCTGGCAGGGCGCTCTCACCGAGTACAAGGCCCTGGGTCTCTGACCCCCGCTCCCCGAGCACACCGGGCCGGGTCGTGGCTTCGCCACGGCCCGGCCCGGCCCCCGACCGGCGACGCACAGGAAGTTCCCATGGCTGTCTTGTCCCCCACGAAGTCCCCGCACCGCGGCGGCGCCACCGACGCCCGCTCGGCCCGGCGGGTCGGGTTCTCCCAACGCCTCGGCCGTTGGGACCTGAAGCTCTCCCCCTACCTGTACGTCTCCCCGTTCTTCATCCTCTTCGCGATCACGGGCCTCTTCCCGCTCGCCTACACGGCGTTCGTGTCGCTGCACGACTGGAACCTGCTCGGCGGCCAGGGAGACTACGTCGGCCTCAAGAACTTCGCCGACGTCCTCGCCCAGCCGTTGTTCTGGAAGTCCCTGGTCAACACCTTCTCGATCTTCGTCCTGTCGAGCGTCCCGCAGGTGGTCCTCGCGATCACCATCGCCGCGCTCCTCGACCAGAACCTGCGCGCCGCCACCTTCTGGCGGATGGGCGTGCTGGTGCCGTACGTCGTGGCGCCGGTCGCGGTCTCCATGATCTTCGGCCGCCTGTTCGCCGACCAGTACGGCCTCATCAACGACATCCTCGGCGTCGTGGGGATCGACCCGGTCGCCTGGCACGGAGACCGCCTCGCCAGCCACGTCGCGATCGCGACGATGGTCAACTTCCGCTGGACCGGGTACAACGCCCTCATCTTCCTTGCGGCCATGCAGGCCGTGCCGCGCGAGCTCTACGAGGCCGCCGTCATCGACGGCGCCGGGCGTGCCCGCCAGTTCTTCTCCATCACGATCCCGCAGATCCGCGCGACCATCATCTTCGTCGTCATCACGTCGACGATCGGTGGGCTGCAGATCTTCGACGAGGTCCGCATGTTCGACAGCCAGGGCATCGGCGGGCCCAACAAGGACTGGATGACCACCGTCGTCTACCTGTACGACACGGCGTGGGGCAACCAGAAGAACCTCGGTCGAGGCGCCGCGGTCGCGTGGCTGCTGTTCCTCATCATCATCGTCCTCGGCATGATCAACTTCCTCATCACCCAGCGGATCGCGCGCTCCGACGCCCCGAAGGCCAAGATCAGCCGTCGGCAGACCAGGGCCGTGATCGCGGCCCGGCGCCGGTCGGCCGCCGCCGCGCAGCCCCACCCGACCACCACCGAGCCGGCGGCGACGCCCTGGCACCGCACGACCACGGGAGAGGACCGATGAGCTCCGTCGCCGTCACCGCCCAGACCGCCGGCCCCCGTGCCGCGGCCGCCGCCGCGAAGCGCCGCGACCGCAGGTCCGCGAAGGCCACCCGCACCGCCCAGCGTCGCCCCGGCAGGCTCACGTACGTCCTGCTGACGCTCGCACTCCTGATCTCGGTCTTCCCGCTGTACTACACGCTCCTGCTCGGGTCCTCCGACCCGGTCGCGATCGCCAAGAGCGCCGTGCCGCAGTGGCTGCCCGACGCCAGCCTGTTCACCCAGTTCCGCCACGTGATCGAGGCGACCCAGATCAACTTCTGGACCGCCTTGGTCAACTCGCTGATCATCTCGGTCGTGTGCTCGCTGTCCGTGGTGCTCTTCTCGACACTGGCCGGGTACTCGTTCGCCAAGCTGCGGTTCCGCGGCCGGGGCCCGCTGCTCGTCTTCGTCATCGCCACCATGGCGGTCCCCGTGCAGCTCGGCGTCATCCCGCTGTACATCCTCATGACCGACATCGGCTGGATCGGCAAGATCCAGGCGGTGATCCTGCCCAGCCTCGTGGCCGCGTTCGGCGTGTTCTGGATGACCCAGTACCTGTCCGAGTCCCTGCCGTACGAGCTCATCGAGGCCGCGCGCGTCGACGGCGCCTCCATGTTCCGCACGTTCTGGTCGATCGCCCTGCCGGCGGCCCGACCGGCCGCCTTCATGCTGGGCCTGTTCACGTTCGTGCAGATGTGGACGATGTACTTCTGGCCGTCGATCGTGCTCAACAACACGAACCCGACGCTGACGTTGGTCGTGCAGTCGCTGCAGGCCAACTTCTTCGTCGACCTCTCCCTGGTGATGGGCGGCATCTTCCTGGTGACCCTCCCCCTGCTCATCCTCTTCGTCGTCGTGGGCAAGCAGCTGGTCGCGGGCATCATGTCCGGCGCCGTCAAGGGCTGACGCCGCCCGTCCGAGTACCTGTCGTCCCGCCCACGCAGCCGCGCCGTCGTGCGGCTGCGTGGGCCCACCACCGATGGAAAGATCCGAATCCATGACCCTCCCCACCCCTGGCGCGCGCCTGGCGGCCCCCGGCACCGCCGTGCCGTTCACCCCCACCGCACCGCTGTCGACCTCCCCGCACGCCACCGGGGCGGTCACGTTCCCGGACGGCTTCCTCTGGGGCACCGCCACCGCCGCGTTCCAGATCGAGGGCGCGTCGACGGAGGGCGGCCGCGAGGACTCCGTCTGGGACGCCTTCTGCCGCATCCCCGGCGCCGTGAAGAACGGCGACGACGGATCCGTCGCCGACGACCACTACCACCGCTACCGCGAGGACGTCGCGCTCATGCGGCGCCTCAACCTCGACACGTACCGGTTCTCGACGTCGTGGGCGCGGGTCGTGCCGGACGGCAAGACCGTCAACCGCGAGGGCCTGGACTTCTACTCGCGCCTCGTCGACGAGCTGCTCGGCGCCGACCTGCTCCCCTGGCTGACCCTGTACCACTGGGACCTGCCGCAGGCCCTCGAGGAGCTCGGCGGCTGGCCGAACCGCGACACCGCGTCCCGCTTCGTCGACTACGCCGTGACCATGCACGAGGCCCTCGGCGACCGGGTGAAGGTCTGGACCACGCTCAACGAGCCGTGGTGCTCCGCCTTCCTCGGCTACACGTCCGGCGCGCACGCGCCCGGCAAGAAGTCCCCGGAGCTCGGCCTCGCCGCGGCCCACCACCTCATGCTCGCCCACGGCGGCGCCACCCAGGCGCTGCGCGAGCGGGACCCGGAGGCCGTGCTCGGGCTCACGCTCAACTTCACCGTCTCCGACCCCGTCGACCCGTCGGACCCGGCGGACGTGGACGCCGCCCGCCGCGACGACGGCATGTTCAACCGCTTCTTCCTCGACCCGATCCTGCGCGGCGCCTACCCGCAGGACCTGCTCGACGACGTCGCGCACCTCGGGTTCGCCGACGTCGTGCGCGCGGGCGACCTCGACGTGATCTCCACCCCGATCGACGTGCTCGGCGTCAACTACTACAACGGCGGCGCCGTCTCGGCCACGCCCCAGGTGCCCGCGGGCGAGACCCCGGAGGGCACCGCCGGCCCCGACGGCGCGCGCGAGACCACCGAGGGCGCCCCCGTGTGGGAGACCCGGTCGCCGAACCCCGTCCCGGACGGCATCCACCACCACAGCCGCGGCCTGCCCGTCACCGACATGGGCTGGGAGGTGCAGCCCGAGGGCCTCACGCGCCTGCTCACACGCCTGCAGCAGGACTACACCGGGCCGCGCGGCACGTCGATGTTCGTCACGGAGAACGGCGCCGCGTACCCCGACGTCGTGCAGGCCGACGGCAGCGTGGACGACCCCGAGCGCCTCGCGTTCATCGACGCGCACCTGCGCGCCGTCCGCGACGCGATCGACGCCGGCGCCGATGTGCGCGGCTACTTCGCCTGGTCGCTGATGGACAACTTCGAGTGGGCGCTCGGCTACTCCAAGCGCTTCGGGCTGGTCCACGTGGACTACGAGACGCAGCAGCGCACGGTGAAGTCGTCGGGCCGCTGGTACGCCGAGGTCGCCCGCACCGGCGTCGTGCCCGCACCCGCCGTGACCGGCACGGACGCGGAGTAGTCTCCGCACGTGGTCATCGAGCATCCCAGCCCCACGCTGGACGACGTCGCCCGGACCGCGGGCGTCTCGCGGTCCACGGCGTCGCGCGCCATCAACGGCGGGGACCGGGTGTCGCCGGAGGCCCAGTCCGCCGTCGACGACGCGGTCGCCCGGCTCGGGTACGCCCCGAACCGGGCGGCCCGCTCGCTGGTCACCCGCCGCACCGACTCCATCGCGCTGGTCGTGCCCGAGCCCGACGCCCGCATCCTCACCGACCCGTTCCTCGCGGGCGTGCTGCGCGGCGTCAGCGAGGGGCTGACGGGCACGGAGCTGCAGCTGGTGCTGCTGCTCGCCCGCCCCGGCGAGCCGCCGGGCCACATCGCGCGCTACCTGCGATCCGGGCACGTGGACGGCGTGATCGTGGCGTCGCACCACAAGGAGGACCAGCTCGAGCCGGAGCTCGCGCGATCGCGGCTGCCCGCCGTCTTCGTGGGCCGCCCCTTCGACACGGACTCGTTGCACTTCGTCGACGTCGACAACGCCTCCGGCGGGCGCACGGCCACGCAGCGGCTCGTGGACCGCGGCTGCCGGCACATCGCCACCATCACCGGCCCGCTCGACATGACCGCGGCCGTCGACCGGCACGACGCCTGGCGGCACACGCTCGAGGACGCCGGTCTGCCGGCGGACGCCGTCGAGAACGGCGACTTCACCGTCTCGGGCGGCGCCGCCGCGATGCAGCGCCTCCTGGCCGCGCACCCGGACGTCGACGGCGTCTTCGCCGCCTCGGACCTCATGGCCACCGGCGCGCTGCAGGTGCTGCGCGAGTCCGGCCGGTCCGTGCCCGACGACGTCGCCCTGGTCGGGTTCGACGCCCTCGGCGCCGAGCGGACCACGCCGCGGCTCACCACGGTGCTGCAGCCCGTCGTCGAGATGGTCACGGCCGCGACGTCGACGCTGCTCGACATGCTCGGCGGGGAGGGCGCTCCCCCGCAGCCGCAGATCTTCGTCCCCCGGCTGATCGAGGGCGAGTCGGCATAGCGGTCGCTACGGTGGCGGCATGAGCGAGGCGGCCACCGTCCAGACGTTCACCACGACCCTGCTCGCCACGGGCGGCAACAACGTGGGCCTGCCCGTGCCCGACGACGTCGTCGCCGCCTTCGACCGGGGCCGGCGCGTACCCGTCGTCGTGACGGTCGACGACGACTACACCTACCGCACCACCGTCTCGGTGATGGACGGCCGCTTCCTCGTCTCGTTCAACGCCGAGACCCGCCGCGCCACGGGCCGCGGCGCCGGCGACGAGGTGGCCGTGCGGCTCGAGGTCGACGACGCACCCCGCACCGTGGACGTGCCGCCCGCCCTGGCCGCGGCCCTCGCCGACCGGCCCGGCGCGGCCGCCGCCTGGGCGGCGCTGTCCCCGAGCAAGCAGAAGGCCCATGCGCTCAGCGTCGAGGGCGCCAGGACCGACGAGACCCGCGACCGCCGCGTCGCCAAGGTCCTGGACGCCCTGACCGCCTGACCTCAGCCCTGCGGCGCCACCGGGTCCGGGGGCGCGGTGGCCACCCGGGTCACCAGGGTCGAGGTCAGGGTGTGGGCGGCGCCCCCGCGCTCCTCGCGGACGGATGCCGTCGACGCGTCGCTGGACTCCACCGTGAACCCCCGGAACGCCCGGTCCAGGAGGTCCTGCGCCTCGGCCGCGGTGAGCGCGGTCTCGACGCGGGCGGGCCGGCTGGTCCCGTCGGCGTCGACCTCGACGCGGTCCGCGACGATCCCGACGGCGACCACGCCGCCCGGGCGCATCGCGCCGCGGACCCGCGCCAGGGCGCGGCCCACGGCCGCCCGGCCCGGCAGGTGCTCGAGCGCGGAGAACGCCAGGACGAGGTCGGCCGGCGCCTCGAGCTCGTAGGCGTCCAGGTCGGCCGCCCGCAGGTGCAGCCCGCCGCGGAGCTCCGGGGGCACGGCCGCCGCGAGCCGCTCCAGGGCCGAGGGGAGCAGGTCGACGGCGTAGACCTCCGACCCGGGCGGGAGCGCGCGGAGCATCGGCACGGTGTGCCGCCCGATCCCCGCGCCGAGGTCGTACGCCACGACCGGCCCCCGGCCCTGCACGCGCCCGAGGGCGTCGCGCAGGAGCCGGTGCGGCCTGGCCAGCCAGGACCCCGGCTGCCCGAGCGCCGTCGAGGCGTAGAGCTCCTCGTGGTAGCGCACGGTCTCCCGGCGCGCGGCGTCGAACGCGCCGGGCTCGGGAGGCGGGGCGGGCGGCGTCACGTCGACCTCAGTCGCGGCGGGGCGTGTCGTCGTCGACGCCGACGGCCGTCTGCAGGGCCTCCCGGTAGTCGGCGGCGAGCTGGGACGGGTTCTTGCCGAGCTGCGAGCTGCGGTAGCTGTAGCCGAAGTAGATCGCGAACCCGAGGACGAGCCACACGAGGAACCGCAGCCACGTCTCGACGTCGAGCTGGAACATCAGCCACAGGCACAGCACGCCCGAGACGATCGGGAGCACGGGCGACCACGGCACGCGGAAGTGGTCGGCGTGGGCCTCCCCGCCGCCGGCCTTGAGCTGGCGCCGGCGCAGGATCGGGATGCCGAAGCTCACCAGCACGAACGCCGACAGGGTGCCGATGTTCACCATGTTGCCGAGCACGTCGACCGAGAAGAAGCAGGTGACGATCACCAGCAGGACGGCGGTGCCGACCTGGATCATGACCGGGGTGCCGCGCTTCTCGGACGTCTTCGACATGCCGCGGGGCAGCAGGCCGTCGCGGCTCATCGCGAAGACGATGCGGGTGAGGCCGAGCATCAGCACCATGACCACGGTGGTGAGGCCCACGAGGATGCCGACCGTGATGACCTGGGTGGCCCACGCCGGGGCGTTCGGCTGCAGCTGGAACGCGGTGATGATGGTCGCGGACGCGCCGCCGTCGGGCGTGGCGTCGCGCAGCTGCTGCGGGGTGGCCATGCCGGACAGCGCGAGCGAGACCGCGATGTACAGCACGGTGCAGATGACCAGGCCGCCGAGGATGCCGCGCGGCACGTTGCGCCGCGGGTTCTTGGTCTCCTCGGCCGCGGTGGCGACGACGTCGAACCCGATGAACGCGAAGAACACGGTGCCCGCGCCGGCGAGGATGCCCATCACGCCGCCGACGGAGAGCTCGGCCCCGGCCAGCCAGGAGAAGAGCGTCTGCGTCATCGCGGTGCCGTGCGTGGTGGACTCGCCGAACGACTCCGGGGTCGGCACGAACGGGCTGAGGTTGGAGGCGCTGAAGAACGCGAACCCGACCACGATGATGAGCAGCACGATGGCGACCTTGACGGCCGTGAGGATGCCGGTGACACGCGTCGAGAGCTTGGTGCCGACGGCCAGCAGCGTCGCGAGCACGGCGATGAGGATCGCGGTGCCCCAGTCGAAGGACACGCCCCCGAGGTGGATCGTGTTGTGGATCCCGGACGCGACGCCGTGCTCGTCCACCCCGCCGAGGCCGAAGACCTGGAGGAAGTTGTCGAAGTACAGGCCCCACGCCTTCGCGACGACCGACGCGGCGAAGAACATCTCGAGGATGAGGTCCCAGCCGATGATCCAGGCGAGCAGCTCGCCCATCGAGGCGTAGGAGAACGTGTAGGCCGAGCCCGCCACCGGCATGTACGACGCGAACTCCGCGTAGCACAGCGCGGCCAGCGCGCACACGACGCCGGCGATGACGAACGAGACGACGACGGACGGGCCGGTCTGCGTGGCCGACACCTGCGCGGCCTTCGAGAAGATTCCGGCGCCGATCACCACCGAGATGCCGAGGACCACGAGGTCCCAGGCTCCGAGGGTGCGCTTCAGCTGGCGCTGGGGCTCGTCGGACGCTGCGATCGTCGCTTCGATCGAGCGCCTCCGCATGAGCTGCATCGTTGGGGGCTCCTTACTGGTCCGTACCAGCCACCGGGTCTCGGCGGCTGGGAGACCCTACCCGACGCTACGCCCAGGTGAAGGGGGTGTTCAGCCCGAGTGATCCCGGCGCAGGTCCGACACCGGCCGGTCGACGTCGCGCGCGGTGATCCAGGCGTCCACGCGCTCCCACTGCTCGAACAGCCACAGCTCGCGCCCCTCGGCGTCGGCCGGCAGGTCGGCGACCGGGGTGAGCTGCCCGCCGAGGACGATCTCCTTGTCCATGGGCAGCTCGCGCCAGATGTCGCGGACGGTGACGAGCCGCTCGAGGCCGCTGTGCGCGACGACGAGCACCACGGCGTCCTCACGCACGGTGTCGAGGGCGGACAGGAACCCGCCGGCGTGCGGCACCATGACGTGCGGCATCCGCTCCGCCCGGTCGGCGAGGGCGTCCTTGCCGCGGGCGCGCAGCGACGCGATCCGCTGCTCGCGCCGCTTCGGCGTCACGTTGCCGCCCTCGGGGAACAGCACGAGCGCGCCGTCGGGCCCCAGGTGCGCGGAGATCCGCGCGATCGTCTCGGCCGCGCCGGGCTGCCCCGCCCGGCGCCGCGACAGCGGCGTGACGAACGCGGCGGGCAGGCGGCCCAGGAGGACGTCGATCGCCGGGTCCCACTGCAGCGTGTCCTTGAGGACGATGGCGGGCGTGCGGCGGCCGCGCCCCAGGAGGGTGTCGACCAGGATGAACGAGTCCCCCGGGCCGGCGTGCCGGCTCAGCACGAGCACCGGGACGTCGGGGACGCTCGCCCCGGTCGGCGCCTCGACGACGATCCGCAGCCGCAGCGTCCAGCGCACCTGCCAGAACAGCACCGCCAGCGCCCAGCGGGCGACGGCCACGTGGGCCCGCTGCATCCAGGGCCGACGCATCGCGAGCCCGAACCCGGAGGCGATCCAGAGACCGAGCAGCACCACCAGTGCGGCGGCGTCCCACAGCACGTAGAACGACAGCATCCACAGCAGGCGCACCACCCGCAGCCGCCCCGGCAGCACCCACGTCAGCGCGGCGCCGACCACCAGCGCGAGCATGATCGACGTCGGCACCAGCAGCACCGCCAGCAGCACGACCAGCGGCGCGAGCACCAGCCGCCGGACCACCTTCGGCGGGGGCGCGATCACGGCTCCCCCGCGTCATCTGGGTCGGCAGCGTCGGCCACGCCGGACAGGCCGGAGACACCGGCGAGGTAGTCCCTCGCGGCGGCGTAGGACTGTGCGACGCGGCGGTGCGTGGCGTCGAGCTTGCGGAACGCGCCCAGCTTGTCGTCGCCGGGGAGCGCCCCGCCGGTGGGCAGCACGTGCACGGTCGCGACGGCGCGCGCCTCCTCCAGCTCGCGGAAGTACCGGTGCCGGCGGGCGATCTCGAAGCTCACGCGCGCGACGTCCGACGGCTTGGTCGGGGCGGTCAGCGGCTCCTCGACGCGGCCGACCTGCAGCACGTAGACGGTCGTCGCCCCGCGCCGCACCGCCTCGCCGAGGGGGATCGAGTTCACCATGCCGCCGTCGACGAAGTGCTCGCCGTCGATCTCCGTGGGCGGCAGCGCGCCGGGCACCGACGCCGACGCGAGCACCGCCTCCACCAGCGGCCCGGAGTCGAACCACCGCTCCGACGCCCGCTCGATGCTCGCCGCGACGACGACGAGCGGCACCCGCAGGTCCTCGAACGTCGTGCGGTCACCCAGGGTGCTCGCGATGAGGCGGCGCAGCGCCGCCGGGTCGTACAGGTGCGTGCGGGACTTCGCGAGGCGGCCGAGCTGCCGGTACCAGGCCTCGCCGTAGACGTCGTTCGCCGTCGGCGACGCCCACGCCGCGCCGAGGAGGTCGACGACGGCGAGGCTCGGCTCCGCGGCCACGGCCGCGCCGTTGATCGCGCCGATCGACGTGCCGACCACCAGGTCGGGGGTCACCCCCGCCTCGAACAGCGCCTGCAGCATCCCCACCTGGACGGCGCCGCGCACGCCTCCGCCGCCGAGCACGAACGCCACCGTCATGGGCGCGATCGTGCCACGGGGACGACGACGGGGCGCGCCGACATCGGGGCGCGGGGTCCGCGGGGGGCGGGGACGTTCTTGTCGCCAGGCGCGCCATCCGCCTCGCTCGTGCCTCGCTCGGCTCCCGCCAGGCCCGACCAGCCTGGCGACAAGAACGTCCCCGCCCCCCGCTCAGGGGTTGGCCCGGTCAGGCGTGCACGTGGCCGTACCGGTGACGGGTGCGGCTGACGGCCTGTTCGCGCACGACGGCGAGCAGCTCGCGGCGGCCGCTGGCGACCACCGGGGCGTCGAGGACCGTCACGGTGCCGAGACGCTTCGCGGCCGCCTCGCGCAGGCCCGGAGCACGGCCGACGACGCGGACGCGGCCGGTGACGCGGCCCGCCGCGACCGCGGCGGCGAAGTCCTCGTGGGACATCGGCGCCTCGTGCGGCACGCCCCACCCGCTGTCGCTGTCGGGGACGACGACGGCCGGCACGCCCGCGCGCTGCGCCGCCGCGAGCACGCGGCGCACCTCGATGGGGAGGGCGCCGTCGCCGACGCGGACGGTGAGCCGCTCGATCGGGCGGTAGCGGAAGGTGTTCTCCTCCACGCGCAGCCCGGATCGGTCGTGCCCGACGCCGATCTCGGCGGCCCAGGCGGCGTCGTCCGACGCCCGCGCGGCGGCGAGCCAGCCCTCGGGGTCGGCGGTGCGCGACGGCACGTCCGCCGCGTCCGCCCAGGAGCCGAGCTCGGCCACGTAGTTCGGGCCGCCCGCCTTGGCGCCCGGGCCGACCGCCGACGCCTTCCAGCCGCCGAACGACTGGCGCTGCACGATGGCGCCGGTGATGTGGCGGTTGACGTAGACGTTGCCGGCCTCGACGCAGTCGAGCCAGGTGGCGATCTCGTCGTCGTCGAGGGAGTGGATGCCGGCGGTGAGGCCGAAGTCCACCTGGTTCTGCAGGCGGATCGCCTCGTCCAGGTCCTGGGCGGTCATGATGCCCAGCACGGGTCCGAACACCTCGGTGAGGTGGAAGAACGACCCCGGAGCGACGCCGTCGCGCAGGCCCGGCGACCAGAGGCGGTCCGCCTCGAGCCCGGCGGCCGCGGCCGCGTCGTCGAGGCGGCGGGGGCGCACCAGCCAGGACTCGCCCGGCTCGAGCGTCGTGAGGGCGCGCAGCAGCTTGCCCTGCGCGGGCTCGGTGAGCGGCCCCATGACGGTGGACAGCTCGGTGGCCGAGCCGACCGCGAGCGACTGCACGGCGTCGACGAGCTGGCGGCGGAACCGCTTGCCGGTCTCGGCCGTCGGATCGCCGACGGAGCCGACGAGGATGACGAGCGACGCGGCCGAGCACTTCTGGCCCGCGTGCCCGAAGGCGCTCTTGACGAGGTCCGCGACGGCGAGGTCGAGGTCGGCCGACGGCGTGACGACCAGCGCGTTCTTGCCGGAGGTCTCCGCGAGCACCGGGCGCTCCGGGTTCCACGACGCGAACATCTCGGCGGTCTCGATGGAGCCGGTGAGGATGACGCGCGCCACGTCGGGGTGCGTCACGAGGTGCTGGCCGAGGTCGCCGTCGGGCACGCGCAGGAACTGCACGACGTCCTGGGCGAGCTGCGGGTCGAGCCCGATCTCCGGGGCGGCCTCGTCGAACGCGGCGTGGACGGCCTCGATCACCAGCTCGTAGCACCGGGGCGTGGTGGGGGCGGGCTTGGCGAGCGCCGCCGAGCCGGCCGCGAGCGCCGCCAGCACCCCGCCCGCGGGGATGGCGACGGGGAAGTTCCACGGCGGGGTCACGAGGGTGATGCCGTCGGGCGTGAACGTGGCGCCGGGCACCTGCTCGAGCGCCTCGGCGGACGCGGCGTAGTAGTTCGCGAAGTCGATGGCCTCGCTGACCTCGGGGTCCGCCTCGGCCACGGTCTTGCCGGGCTCGTGCACCATCGCGGTGACGAGGTCGGTGCGGCGCGCCTCGAGCTGGCGGGCGGCGGCGCGCAGCACGCGCGCCCGGTCGGCGGGGGTGACGCCGCTCCAGGCGCGCTGTGCGACCACGGCGCGCGCGACGGCCTCGTCGATCGCCTCGGCCGTGGCGACCTCGGGCGCCTGCACGGGCACGTAGCCCGAGTCCGGGCCGACGATGCTGCCGGCCCACGCGCGGTGCGCGGCGACGGCGGGGTCGGTGTCGACGGCGTTGCGGAACGGCTCCGACGTCGGGCACCCGGTCGCGGTGAGCGCGGAGGCACCGCCGGCGAACCGGTCGCGACGACGGGGCGCGACGTCCACGGCCTCGTAGTGCACGCCGTGCGTCACGGACGCGCGGAAGGCGAGCTCCTGGCGCTCCATCGGGGTGGACGCGACGCCGGCGGACCCGGCGGCCGGCGCGAAGGCGGCGTGCAGGAAGTTCTGCTCGGCGGCGTTCTCCTCGAGGCGGCGCACCAGGTAGGAGATCGCGACGTCGAAGTCCTCGTCGCGCACGACCGGGGTGTAGAGGACGACGTGCCCGCCGTCCTTGGCCACCTCGTCGCGCACGAGGCGCGCCTCGATGGGCGCCATGCCCTGGAGCATCTCGATGTCGAGGCCCTCGGTGACGCCGCGGCCGCGGGCCAGCAGCACGGCGAGCGCGACGTGGAAGAGGTTGTGCGACGCGACGCCGAGGCGGACGGCGGCGGTGCGGTCGGCGCGCAGGTGGTGGTCGAGGATGCGCACGTAGTTGGCGTCCACGTCCGGCTTGGTCGGGTAGGGGGCCTGCGCCCAGTCGTGCAGCTCGGCCTCGACCTGCTCCATCGCGAGGTTGGCGCCCTTGACGAGGCGCACCTTGATGCGGGCGCCGCCGGCGGCCACGCGCCGCTGCGCGAACTCGGTGAGCCCGTCGAGCGCGCCCATCGCGTCGGGCAGGTAGGCCTGGAGCACGATGCCGGCCTCGAGGTCCTTGAACTCCTCGCGGTCGAGCACCTGGGTGAAGACCGCGGTGGTCAGCGCGAGGTCCTTGTACTCCTCCATGTCGAGGTTGAGGAAGACGCCGTGGTCGCGCGCGGCGCGGTACAGGGGCAGCAGGTGCTCGACGACGCGCTCGCGCGAGCCGTCCAGGTCCCAGGTGACGAGCTGGGCCGCGACGGACGACACCTTGACGGAGACGTAGTCGACGTCGGGCCGGCGCACCAGGTCGATGGTGCGCTGCAGGCGGGCGGCGGCCTCGTCGTCGCCGAGCACGGCCTCGCCCAGGAGGTTGACGTTGAGGGTGTAGCCCTCGGCCCGGGTGCGGGCGAGGTGGGCGGTGAGGCCCTTGCCGGCGTCGGCGACGAGGTGGCCGACGAGCTGGCGCAGCCGGACGCGCGCGGCGGGCACGACGACGGACGGCAGCACGGGGGCGACGGCGGCGCCGACCTTGAACAGGGTGCGGTCGACGGGTCCGAGGAAGGTGGCGGAGCCGGCGTCCCGGCCGAGGCGAGCGAGCGCGGTGGCGGCGACGCCGATGTCCTGCGGGCGCGCGACGTCGTCGACGAACCCGACGGCGAGCTCGAGCCCCGCCGGGTCGGAGACGAGGGAGCCCAGCCGCTCGGCGGTGGCGCGGGTCTTGCGGTCCCCACGGGTGGTGGAGCCGGGGGTGCCGGACGAGCCGGACGCGACGGCGATCCAGTGGTGGGCGAGGGCGACGGCGTCCTCGACCAGGGCTTCGGCGCCGACGTCGGTGGGGGCGCTGTGCACGGCGGGAGGGGTGGCGCCGCCGCGCGCCGGAACGGAGGTACTCATGCCCCCAGGGTGCGCCCTGCGGGCGGGGCCCGTCTTGTACGATCGGGCACGCGATGGGGGCAGATTCCGACAACACGAACCGCCCGGCGGGCGACGCCCCCGGCGACCCCTCCGCGGCACGGTCCTCGACACGGTCGGGCACCCCGGCGGACGTGCCCGGCACCGCCGCCCTCATGGCCGCCCTGTCCCCCGTGATGGTGGACCTGATGGACGAGCTGTCGGACGTGATGTTCTGCGCCAAGGACGCCGACGGGCGCTACCTCGCCGTCAACCAGGTCTTCGTGCGCCGCACCAACGAGCGCTCGCGCCGGCAGGTGCTGGGCCGCCGGGCCGTCGACCTGTTCGTGCCCGAGCTGGCCGAGCGCTACGAGGCCCAGGACGCGGAGGTGCTGCGCACCGGCCGGCCCCTGCGCAACGAGCTCGAGCTGATCCGTCGCGTGGGCGGCACCCCGGGCTGGTTCCTCACCGCGAAGCTGCCCGTGCGGGACGCCGCCGGCCGCGTCGTCGGGCTGGTCTCCGTGTCCCAGGACCTGCGCTCGGGCGACGCCGACGACGCGACCATGGACGCGATGGCGCGCCTGGTCGGCGCCGTCGAGCGACACCTCGACACCTCCCCCGGCGAGCCGCTGTCGGTGGCCGACCTGGCGGCCATGGCGGGCAGCACCCCGGCCGTGCTGGACCGGCGGGTGCGCAAGGTCTTCGGGCTCTCGCCCCGCCAGCTCGTGCTGCGCACGCGGGTGGACCGCGCCGCCCACCTGCTCACCTCGACGACGACGCCGCTGGCCGAGGTGGCCGCCGCGTCCGGCTTCTACGACCAGCCGTCGTTCACGCGCACGTTCGCGCGCCTCACGGGCGAGACGCCGTCGTCGTTCCGGCGCCGCGCCCGCGCGGCGGGCTGAGGCTCACCCGCCGAGGACCGGCGCGAGCGCCTCGACGAGCTGCTGCACGCCGAGCACCACGAACATCAGCGTCACCAGCCCGAGGACCACGTTGGTGAGCGGCTTGTTGCGCCACCGCTCCGGCACCCGCGAGGAGTTCATGAGGATGAGCAGCGTGATCGCGAGGAACGGCATGAACAGCGAGCCCAGCGCCCCGTACGCCACGACGAGCGCGATGGGCTTGTCGAGCAGGAGCAGCAGCATCGGCGGGAACGTGAGCCACAGGATGTACGCCTTGTAGTAGCTGCCGCCGGCCTTGCGCCGCGGGTCGTCCTCCGGCAGGCCGCGCACCGTGGCGACGAAGTCGGCGAACATCAGGGACACGCCGTTCCACACGCCCAGCACGGACGAGAACGACGACGCCCAGAACCCGACGAGGAACAGGGGCGCCATGAAGGAGCCGTACCGCTCGGCGAGCACGTCGGCCAGGTCCACCAGGCCGCCCTCGCCGTCGGCGATCGTGATGCCGGAGGAGTACAGCAGTTCGGCGCCCACGATGAGCATCGAGATGACGAAGACGCCGGAGATCACGTAGGCCATCGCGTTGTCGATCCGCATGACCTTCATCCAGCGCGGCGAGTGCCAGCCCTTCTCCTTGAGCCAGTACCCGTACGCCGCCAGGGTGATGGTGCCGCCGACGCCGCCGGCGAGGCTGAGCGTGTAGAGGATCGAGCCGGAGGGGATGCGCGGCACGAGGCCGCCGACGATCTCGCCGAGGTTCGGCAGGGTGAGCACCGCGGAGCCCACGATCGTCACGAACATGACGCCCACGAGCACGGCGATGACGTACTCGAACACCTTGTACTTCCCGAGCCACACGATGGCCGCGCCGATCAGGCCCATCCCGATCGCGAACCAGATGAGGTCGACCTGCGGGAACAGCGCCACGAGCGGCAGCGCGGAGCTCGACATCGCGGCCGCGCCGTAGCTGAAGCCCCACACGACGACGTAGACGCCGAAGTAGATGCTCGCCCACGTCCCGAGCGACTTCCACCCGTCGAAGATCGTGCGGTTCGTGGCGAGCGACCAGCGGCCGGCGCCCTCGACGAGCACGATCTTGATGACGACGCCGAGCACCGCCGCCCACAGCAGGGTGTAGCCGAACTTGCTGCCCGCGACCAGCGTGGCCACGAGGTCGCCGGCGCCGATGCCGGTGGCGGCGACCACGAGGCCGGGCCCCACCAGGCGCCAGCGCGGCCGTTCTTCCGTGAGCTCGTTCTCGAGGGCGGGCGATGCGACGTCCTTGTCAGCCATGGTGCCGCAGGCTACCGACCGGAACGGATGGGGCAACGCCGACATGCCGGGCGCCACCCATGGCCGGCATGGCCGGTGTGCACGATTCCCACAACGCAGGGGGCCCGGCACGCCCCCGACCCCCCTGCGTGTGTGCGACCTGCACAAACGAGCACCCCCCAGTGTTGGCACACCCCGGTCATGACCCGGGCCCGGGGCACGCCCTAGCGTCGTCGGCATGACCGCAGCCGTACTCCCCCTCGCCCCCGCCCGCCCGCGCCGCGTCCTCGCGGACCTGCTGCCCGGGGCCCTCGCCCGCGACGTGGTGCTCGTCGTCGCCGTGGCCGCCCTCACCGCCCTGGCCGCCCAGGTCGTGATCCCCGTGCCCGGCCTGCCCGTGCCGCTCACCGGCCAGACCTTCGCCGTCCTGCTGGGCGCCGCCGCCCTCGGACCCCTCCGCGGCGCCGCCGCCCAGGGCGTCTACCTCGCCGCGGGCGTCGCGGGCCTGCCCGTCTTCGCGGGCGCCACGTCGGGCTGGGAGTCGGTCGCCGGCGCGACCGGCGGCTACCTGGTCGGGTTCGTGCTCGCCGGCCTCGTCGTCGGGTCCCTCGCCCGCCGCGGCGCCGACCGCCGCGTGCTGACCACCGCCGGCGCGTACGCGCTCGGCACCCTCACCGTCTACGCCGTCGGCGTGCCGTGGCTCGCCGTCAGCACAGGGATGCCCGTGGGCGCCGCGCTGCTCACCGGCGCCGTCGTCTTCCTGCCGGGCGACGCGCTCAAGGCGGCGCTCGCCGCGGCCCTCCTGCCCGCCGCGTGGCGCCTCGCGCGCTGACCTCCCGCCGTCGTCGAGCCCGCCCGGGACCTGCGCCCCGGGCGGGCTGGACGGCGCCCCGGTCGCGGTCGCGTCAACCGGGAGCCCGCCGAGACCATGGCCGGGTCAACGCTCGGGAACGGCTCCGCAACCCCGCGAGTTTCGCCCGCGGAGGCCCCCGCGGAAGGGGCTACGGTGGGCGCCGAGGCCCACCATCCCGGGCCGCGCCACCCCTGCCGGCCCCCGACCCGGGGCCACCGGCACCGTGTCCTGGAGGACCCGTGACGACGACGACGTCGATGACCTCGACACCCCTGCACACCACCCCCACGGCCGCCCCGGCGGCCCCCACGACCGGCACCGAGGCCGCCCCCCGCGGGGGCTCGCCGCTGGTCACCGCGCACAGCCAGCTCGCCAGCGCCGTGGCCGTCCTCGGTTACGACGAGGGCCAGCACCAGATGCTCGCCACCCCGCGCCGCGAGATCCACGTGGCCGTGCCGCTGCGGCGCGACGACGGCGAGACCGTCCTGTTCCACGGCTTCCGCGTGCAGCACAACATCACCCGCGGCCCCGGCAAGGGCGGCCTGCGCTACGCGCCCGGCGTCGACATCGACGAGGTCCGCGCGCTCGCCATGTGGATGACGTGGAAGTGCGCCATCGTCGACCTGCCGTACGGCGGCGCCAAGGGCGGCGTCGCCATCGACCCGCGGGCCTACTCGACGGCCGAGCTGGAGCGGGTCACCCGCCGGTACACGTCCGAGATCATGCCGATGATCGGCCCGGACACCGACATCATGGCGCCCGACATGGGCACCGACGAGCACACCATGGCCTGGGTCATGGACACCTACTCCGTGAACCGCGGGTACACGATCCCCGCCGTCGTCACCGGCAAGCCCCTGGACCTGGGCGGCTCCCGCGGGCGCGGCACCGCCACCAGCGCCGGCATCGTGCACGTCACCGCTGCCGCGCTCGGCGAGGCGGGCGTGCCCCTGAGCGACGTGACCGTCGCCGTGCAGGGCTTCGGCAAGGTCGGCTCGCACGCCGCCGCGATCTTCGCCTCGCGCGGGGCGACCGTCGTCGCCGTCAGCGACCAGTACGGCGGCATCCGCAACGACGCGGGGCTCGCGATGGACCGCCTGTTCTCGCACGTCGCCGCCACCGGCTCCGTGGTCGGGTTCGACGGCGGCGACCCGCTGTCCAACGACGAGCTGCTCGCGCTCGACGTCGACGTGCTCGTGCCCGCCGCGGTGGAGGGCGTGCTCGACGGCGAGACCGCCGCGACCGTCCGCGCCCGCTGGGTCGTGGAGGGCGCGAACGGCCCCACCACCACGGACGGCGACCGTGCCCTGGCGGCGAAGGGCGTCACGGTGGTGCCGGACGTGCTCGCCAACGCCGGCGGCGTCGTCGTCTCCTACTTCGAGTGGGTGCAGGCCAACCAGACGTACTGGTGGTCGGAGCAGGAGATCGCCGACAAGCTCGAGCACCGCATGACGTCCGCCTTCGGCGACGTGTCCGCGCTCGCGAGGCGCGAGGGGCTGTCGCTGCGCGACGCCGCGCTCGTCATCGGCGTGCAGCGCACCGCCGAGGCCCACCGGATCCGAGGGCTGTACCCCTGAGCACCGACCGCACCGACGTGCCGCCCGCCGCCCGCGACCTGGACGCCCTGGTCGTGCGGCTGCGGGCGGCCGGCTGCGTGTTCGCCGAGGACGAGGCGGCGCTCCTGGTGGAGGCCACGGCCGACGACGAGGCGGGGCTCGAGGAGCTGGTCGCGCGGCGCGTGGCCGGCGAGCCGCTGGAGCACGTGCTCGGGTGGGTGCGGTTTGCGGGCCGTCGCTGGTCCGTGGGTCCCGGCGTGTTCGTGCCCCGCCGGCGGACGGAGCTGATGGTCGCCGCCGCGCTCGCGCTCCCCGCGCCGTCGACGGTGCTCGACCTGTGCTGCGGGTGCGGCGCCGTGGGCGGCGCGGTGCTGCTCGGCCTGCGGACCGCGGGGGCCGGGCCGGTGCTGCACGCGAGCGACGTCGAGCCCGCCGCCGTCGGGCACGCCCGGCGCAACCTGGAGCCCCTCGGCGCGGCGGTGCACGAGGGCGACCTGCTCGCCGCCGTGCCCACGATCCTGCGCGGGCGGGTCGACCTGCTGCTGTGCAACGCGCCCTACGTGCCGACCCGCGCGATCGCGACCATGCCGCCCGAGGCCCGCGACCACGAGCCCGCCGTCGCGCTCGACGGCGGGGACGACGGCCTCGACGTCCTGCGCCGCGTCGTGGCCGCCGCCCCGGGGTGGCTCGCGCCGGGCGGGTCGTTGCTGTTCGAGGTCGGCACGGACCAGGTCGACGGCGCGACGGCCCTGGTCGCCGCGCACGGTCTGCGCCCCGCCGTCACCACCGACGAGGACCCGGACGCCGACGACGCCACCGGCGGCACCGTCGTCGTCGCCACCCTGAGCGCGAGGTAGTCCGATCTGCGCCGAGGCGGGACCACCTCGCGCTCAGGCGCGGGGCTGCTTGTCCGCCCAGTCGGCGAGGGTGACGCGGGGGCCGGTGAAGAACGGCACCTCCTCGCGCACGTGGCGGCGGGCCTCGGTGGCGCGCAGGTCGCGCATGAGGTCGACGATGCGGTGCAGCTCGTCGGCCTCGAAGGCCAGCAGCCACTCGTAGTCGCTCAGGGCGAACGTGCTCATCGTGTTGGCGCGCACGTCCTTGTAGCCGGCCGCGGCCATGCCGTGGTCGCGCAGCATCGTGCGGCGGTCGGCGTCGGGCAGCAGGTACCAGTCGTAGGAGCGCACGAACGGGTACACGGTGAGGTAGTCGCGGGGACGCTCGCCGGCGAGGAACGCGGGCACGTGGCCCTTGTTGAACTCCGCCGCGCGGTGCAGCGCCACGACCGACCACTCCGGCGCGAGCGCCGACCCGAGCCGGGATGCGCGCAACCGCTGGTAGGCGCCCTGCACGGACTCCACCGAGGGGCCGTGCACCCACACCATGAGGTCGGCGTCGGCGCGCAGGCCGGCGACGTCGTACACGCCGCGCACGACGACGTCGCCCTCGGCGCGGGCCGGGTCGCGGGCGTCGTCGGGCTGGCCGTCCCACAGGGCGGCCTCGGCCTCGGCGGCGATCTCCGCGCGCTCGGCGTCGCCGGCCGGCAGTGGCTCGGCGGTGGAGAAGACCGCGATCATCGCGTACCGGATCGACTCGTTGATCGCGGCGGCGTCGACGGCCTCGCCGGTGTCGCCATGCACGTGGGCGGTCTCGGGTGTGCTGCTGGGCTGGGTCATCGGTGCATGTCCTCGCTGCAGAGTGCCGGGATGCCGCTGGGCTCCTCGTGGCGCCGCAGGCAGCAGTCGTCCGGCGTGACGGACGGGAACGCGGGCAGGGAGCCCACGGTCGCCTGCTCGACGTCCTCGCCGCGGGCCAGGGCCGCGCGCTCGAGGATCAGGTCGACCAGGCCGGACACGAACACGCCCCGCGTGCCGACCGTGCCGGCGCGCACCGCGGTCAGGCCGAGCTCGGCGGCGGTGGCCATGGCCTCGGTGTCGAGGTCGTACGCCACCTCCATGTGGTCGGAGACGAAGCCGATCGGCGACAGGACGACGTCCGTGAGGCCCTCGCCGGCGCGCTCGGTGAGCAGGTCGTTGACGTCGGGCTCCAGCCAGGGCTGCGACGGCGGGCCGGAGCGGGAGCAGTACGCCAGCTCCCACTCGACGGCG
This sequence comes from Isoptericola sp. NPDC060185, assembly GCF_042728595.1. Classification (NCBI taxonomy): domain Bacteria; kingdom Bacillati; phylum Actinomycetota; class Actinomycetes; order Micrococcales; family Promicromonosporaceae; genus Isoptericola; species Isoptericola sp. NPDC060185. The sequence continues at coordinate 39,840 of NZ_JBHWYY010000030.1, forward strand.
TGGCCGCGCACCTCGGAGACGACGGCCGCGACCACCGCCGCGACGTCGCGGTGCTGGGCGGAGTACGTGGCGTGTCCCACCCCGGACGCCGCCTCCATCGTGTCGGGGATGGAGTGCGTGACGAAGACGAGCTTCGCGGCGGCGGGGTCGCCGCCCTTGGCCTCGAGCGCCTCGTAGGCCTCGAGCACGGCCTCGGCGTTGCCCGCGACGAAGCCGGGGTGGTTGAAGTAGGAGCGGATCTTGTCGAACTGGACACCCGTGGAGCCGTCGGGGCCGAGCTGGCCGCGCTTCTCGAGCGTCACGGCGAGGTCCTCGCGGTACTGGCGGCAGCCGGAGTACGACGAGTACGCGGACGTCACGAGGGCGACGGCGCGCTTCGCCCCGATCCGCTCCAGCTCGTCGATCGCGTCGGTGGTGTACGGCTCCCAGTTGCGGTTGCCCCACACGACCGGGAGGTCGATCCCGCGCTCCGCGAGCTCGGCCTCGAGCGCCGCCTTCAGCGCGAGGTTCTGCTCGTTGATGGGGCTCTTGCCCCCGAAGCCGTAGTAGTGCTCGCCGACCTCCTCGAGCCGGGAGTCGGGGATCCCCTTGCCGGCGGTCACGTTGCGGAGGAACGGGACCACGTCCTCCGGCTTGTTGGGACCGCCGAAGGAGTACAGGAGCAGGGCGTCGTAAGGGCCGGCATCGGCCGACTGGGGGGTCAGCGACATGACTGCCATCCTCGCACCGAGGCGTGGCCCGACCCACCGCGCGGCCCCCCGGGGCGACGTGACGTTGAAGGCACGCCTTGTCATCTCCGCCGGGTCAGGACGCGGACGCGCGGTCCGGGATCCCTCCCTGGGCCGCGCGCAGCCGGTCCAGCAGGCCACGCAGCTGCTCGAGCTCGGCCGGGTCGAGCGCCTGCCCCACGTACTCCGCGATGGTGCGCACGTGCGCCAGACCCGTCTCGCGCTGGCGCCGGGTACCGTCGGCGGTGAGCCGGACCAGCGTGCCGCGGGCGTCGTCGCGAGGCACCGAGCGCTCGACCAGGCCGCGCGCCTCGAGTCGCTCGACCATCCGGGACAGGGACGACTGGGCGATGAGCATCCCCTCGTTGAGGTCGCGCAGCCGCAGCTCGCCGCCCGGCGCGCGCGACAGCGTGAACAGCACGTCGTACTCGCGCATCGACAGGTCGCGCCAGATGTCGTCCGCCTGGAACCGCCGCATCAGGGTGACCTGTGCGCGGAACAGGGACTCCCACGCCTCGGCGGCGAGGCGGACGTCGGGCGCGGGGCGGGTCTCGGGCGGGGTCACCGTGGCAGTGTGCCGCAGGCCTCCGACGGGCGCCCGGCGACGTCCCCGTCCGGCCGGCTCAGCGGCCGAGGCGCCGCTCCCGGCGCGAGAAGTCCCGCAGGGCGCGCAGGAAGTCGACGCGGCGGAAGTCGGGCCAGTACGCCTCGCAGAAGTACAGCTCGGAGTGCGCGCTCTGCCACATGAGGAAGCCGCCCACGCGCAGCTCGCCCGACGTGCGGATCACGAGCTCCGGGTCCGGCTGGCCCTTGGTGTAGAGGTGGGCGGCGATGTCGTCGACGTCGATCCGCTCCGCGAGCTCGGCGAGCGTCGCCCCGTGCGCCGCCTCCTGCGTGAGGTAGGACCGGACGGCGTCGGCGATCTCGTGCCGGCCGCCGTACCCGATCGCGACGTTCACCTGCAGCCCCTGGACGTCCGCGGTGCCGTCCGCGGCGGCCCGCACCGCGTCGGCGAGCTCCGTCGGCAGCAGGTCGAGCCGGCCCATGACGCGCAGCCGCCAGCGCCGCGACTCCGCGAGGTCCTGGACGGCGTCGCGGATGATGTCGAGCAGGTCGGTGAGCTCGCCGGCGGGGCGGGCCAGGTTGTCGGTGGACAGCATCCAGAGCGTGACGACCTCGACGCCCAGCTCCTCGGCCCAGCCCAGGAACTCCGTGATCTTGTCCGCGCCGCGCCGGTGCCCCGTCGCCGCCGTCTCGCCGAACGACCGCGCCCACCGGCGGTTCCCGTCGAGGATGACGCCCACGTGCCGGGGCGTCTGCGCCGTCGGCAGCGAGGCGGCCAGGCGCCGCTCGTACAGGCCGTAGAGCAGGTGGGGCATGCGCACGCGAGACCTCGGGGGATCGGGCCGCGCCGCGCCGGCGCACGAGACGCGCGGGCATCCGGCGGGCGGGCGGGACGAGCGGGACGGACGAAGAGCGGGACAACGGTACCGCTCCGCCGGACCCGCAGGTCGCGCGCCCGCGCGGCGGTCGGCGACGGCCCGCAACCCCCACCCACGATCTTCACAGCGCGCGGTCGACCCGCCCCGCCCGCGTCGCCTACGCTGGCGTAACCTACGGATGCGTAGGTTAGTCGTGGACGAGGAGAACACCGTGGCAGCTGCCGCCCAGCCGAACGGCCACCGCGCCGACCGCGTGCCCGACCCCGCCGACGTGGCCCGCGGCGCGAAGGGCGCCGTCGGCGACGCCGTCCAGACGGTCACGGAGGCCGCCGCGACGGGAGCGGCGAAGCTCAAGCCCTTCCTGCGCGGCTGGATCCACGCGGTGACCACCCCGCTGGCCCTGGCGGCCTCGATCGTGCTGGTCGTGCTGGCCGACACCACCGCCGACAAGGTCGCCTGCGCCGTCTTCGGCGTCACCGCGGTGATGTTGTTCGGCACCAGCGCCGTCTACCACCGCGGCACGTGGTCCCCGCGCACCGCGGCCGTGCTGCGTCGGCTCGACCACGCGAACATCTTCCTCATCATCGCGGGCACGTACACGCCCCTGGCCGTGATGCTGCTCCCGCGCAGCACCGCGACCGTGCTGCTCGCCGTCGTCTGGGGCGGCGCGATCCTCGGCCTGGTGGCGCGGGTGTTGTGGATGAGCGCCCCCCGCTGGGTCTACGTGCCCGTGTACGTGGCGCTCGGCTGCGTCGCCGTGGGGTACATCCCGCAGTTCGCGGCGGCGGGCGGCGCCGCCGTCGCGTGGCTCGTCGCCTCCGGCGGCGTCGCCTACATCGTCGGCGCCGTCGTCTACGGCACCAAGTTCCCCGACCCGTCGCCGCGCTGGTTCGGCTTCCACGAGATCTTCCACGCGCTCACCGTCGTCGGCTTCACGTGCCACACCGTCGCCATCTACCTGGCGGCGCTCTGACCCCGCCGGGCGCCCGCCGCAGGGCCCCGCGTCAGGTGCGGGGCACCACCACGTAGCGGCGGTTCGCCAGCGACGGGTTCTGCCGGCGCACCTGCGCCAGCGGCTCCGGGTCGAGGTCCACGGTGCGCACCTGCGGCGTCTCGTCGAGCTCGAGCCCGACGACGCCGTCCGGCCCCGCCAGCAGCGACCGGCCCACCAGGCCCGGCCCCGCCATCCCGACGCCGATCACCACGGCCGTGTTCTCGATCGCCCGCGCCCGCAGCAGGGTGCGCCAGTGGTCCGCCTTGAGCGGTCCGTCGACCCACGCCGCCGGCACCACGATGACGTCCGCGCCCGCGTCCACGAGGCGGCGCGCCGACTCCGGGAACCGCAGGTCGTAGCAGGTCACGACGCCGAACGTCAGGTCGCCCAGCCGAATCACGAGCGGCGGCACGCCCGCCGGCCCCGGCTCGAGCCGGTCGGACTCGCGGGTACCGAAGGCGTCGTACAGGTGCACCTTGCGGTACGCGCCGACCAGGGCCCCGGTGGCGTCGACCGCGACGACGGTGTTGAAGGCCCGCGTCGGAGCCTCGGGGGCCGACCCCACCGCGGGCGTCGTCCCCGTGATCGCGGGCACGGAGCCCGTCACGGCGGGGAACGCGCCCGTCACCGCCGGGAACGCGCCGCTGACGGCGGGGAACGCCCCGGTCACCGCCGGGTGCTGCCCGGTGCGCGCCTCGGGCGCGCCGTACGCGGGCAGGGTGGTGCCCGCCACCACCGCGATGCGGTACCGGGCCGCGTGCTGGCGCAGCGCCGCCACGAACGGGCCGTCGAGCGGCTCGGCGTGCTCGACGCCGACGCCGTGCGGGTCGTAGCCCGAGGCGTACTCGGGCAGCACCAGCAGGTCCGCACCCACGCGGCCGGCGGCGAGGAACGCCTCCGCCACCGCCTCCCGGTTGGCGTCGTGGTCCGCGGTGATCGCGAGCTGCGCGACCGTGACGCGTACCGACGCGCTCATCGGCCGCCCTGGCCGTCCGCCTCGCCCTCGGGGCCCGCGTCGGGCGATCCGTCGTCGGGCGAGCCGTCGCCGGGCGAGCCGTCGCCGGGCGCCGCGACCGTCCCGCCGGAGGTGCCGCCGGGCTCGTCCGCCCGGCGGAAGCCGACGCGCTTGGGCTCCTCGATCGGCAGGCCTCGCTCCTCGGCGTTGTGCTGCGCGCGGCGCAGGTGCCGGGTCAGCGACAGGAACAGCAGCACGCACGCCAGCGCGACCGCGAAGGTCGCGACGAAGCCGGCGAGGCCGGGCGTCACCTGCAGCTCGTCCGGGCCCTGCGTGGGGCTCGGCGACGGGCTCGGCGCGGTGGTCACCAGCACCAGGAGGGCGCTCACCGGGCCTCCCCCCGCAGGCCGGCGAACAGGTCGTCCTCGGGCTGCGTCGTCGGCACGCGCGAGTCCGCGAGCTCGTACTCCTCGGTGGGCCAGACGTCGGCCTCGAGGTCGCGCGGCACCGCGAAGAAGAACCCGTCCGGGTCGATCTGCGAGGCGTGCGCCACGAGGGCGGCGTCGCGCTGCGCGAAGTAGTCGGCCACCGGGATGCTCGCTGTCGCGGTGCGCTCCGGGATCTCCCGCGCGGCGCGCGACTCGATCCAGTCGCCGAACGGCGACTCCAGGCCGGCGCCCTGCATGGCCTCGTGCACGGCGCGCATCCGCTCCATCGAGAAGCCGTGGTTGTAGTAGAGCTTGCTCGGCTCCCAGGGCTCCGCGCCGCCGTCGACGACGTAGCGCGAGGGGTCGCCCGCCGCGTGGTACGCCTCGAACGCGACCTCGTGGCACTTGATGTGGTCCGGGTGCGGGTAGCCGCCCGACGGGTCGTAGGTGGTCATGACGTGCGGGCGGAACTCGCGCACCAGCTCGACCAGCGGCGCCGCCGCCTCCTCGAGCGGGACGAGGCCGAACGAGCCCTCCGGCAGGGGCGGCAGCGGGTCGCCCTCGGGCAGGCCGGAGTCGACGAAGCCGAGCCACGTCTGGCGGACGCCGAGCGCCTCGGCCGCGGCCGCCATCTCGAGGCGGCGGACGGCGCGGCGGCCCTCGATCGTCTCGAACTCGTGGCCGGCGGGCACCTCGAAGCTGGGGTTGAGCACGTCGCCCCGCTCGCCCCCCGTGCAGGTGACGACCAGGACCTCCACCCCCTCGGCGGCGTACCGCGCGGTGGTGGCGGCGCCCTTGCTCGACTCGTCGTCCGGGTGCGCGTGCACCGCCATCAGACGCAGGGGCGCGGGCCGCCCGGTGGGCGGCACGGAGGTGGCGGAGGACAAGGTCCCTCCCGGGGTGACGGGTCGGCTTCGGGGTTCAGGGACAATGGTGCACCATGAGCGAGCCCGTCAGCCCCACGCCCCCCGCCGACCGGTACGGCACGCGCCCGGAGCGCCGCGGCCTGGGGACCGGGGCCAAGGTGGCGATCGCCGCCGCGCTCGCCGCCGGGGTCGGGCTCGCGGCCTGGTTCTCGATCGAGCAGAACCGGCGCGACCCGGTCGACGTGGACGTCGTGAGCTTCACCGTGCCGAGCCCCGAGCAGGTGGACGTCACGTTCCAGGTGCACATGCCGCCGGGCACGACGGCGACCTGCGAGGTGGAGGCGCTGGCCCCGAGCTACGCCCAGGTGGGCACGATGCAGGTGCCCGTCGGCCCCAGCGAGACGCAGACCACGACCTACACGGTGACGGTGCGCACCTCGGAGGAGGCGACCAGCGCCGTCGTGGAGTCGTGCGACGTCGCCGACCGCTCCTGACGCGCCGCGACCGGGATCACGCTGTTCGCCCTGGGCGCAGACCTGGGTTCTGGGGCTCGCGCGGGCTATCCTGAGGGATTCACACGCACAGTCCTGCCCAGCCGACGCGCGTGCCGACGCTCGTCGGTCGCCCGCGCACGGCCGAAACAGGCCAACGAGCACCACGAAAGGAGAGCCCTCGTGACCGAGAGCACCGTCACCTGGCTCACCCAGGAGGCTCACGACCGGCTGCAGGCCGAGCTGGAGCACCTCTCCGGCCCCGCCCGCACCGAGATCGCCGAGCGCATCGCCGCCGCCCGCGACGAGGGCGACCTCAAGGAGAACGGCGGATACCACGCGGCCCGTGAGGAGCAGGCGAAGAACGAGGCCCGCATCCGCGAGCTGACCGAGAAGCTGCGCCACGTCCAGATCGGCACCCCGGCGGACGACGGTGTCGTCGAGGCCGGCATGGTCGTGACGGCGGTCGTGGCAGGGGACGAGATGACGTTCCTGCTGGGCTCCCGCGAGATCGCCGGCACGACCGACCTCGACGTGTACTCGCCGACGTCGCCGCTCGGTGCCGCGATCGACGGCCACAAGATCGGCGAGAAGGTGGCCTACACCGCGCCGAACGGCCGGGAGATCCCCGTCGAGATCCTCAAGGCCACGCCCTTCGCGGGCTGACCTCCCCGGGCTCGCCCGGACCAGACGCATGCCGTGGGCGTGCCCGTGCTGACGGGCACGCCCACGGTCGTCTCCGGGCCCAGCGGCGGCGCCCCGGCAGGATGTCTCACCATCCGAGACGGATGACCCTCCGTAGAACAGTCGATGATCCGTCGATGGCCATCCGGACCTTTCGCTGCGCTCCCAACGATCGACGACCCTCGACGCGGCGACCCTCCGTCGAGGAACGGTCATGGCGGAGGTGAACTTTCCCCCGCGATACGTCTATGGTCGACAGCGGTATGGACACGACGGACACCGCAACGACCAACCACCCGACCGACGACAGCTCGACCGACGCCGCCCCTGACCGCGCGGCGTCGTCCCCGCCCACGGCCCCGCTGGAGGGGCTGACGGTGCGACCGCCGACGACGGCGGACGGCGCCGCGATGTGGCGGCTGGCCCACGACTCGGGCTCGCTCGACCTCAACTCCTCCTACGCCTACCTGCTCCTCGCGGACCACTTCGCCGCGACGTGCCGCCTCGCCCTCCTCGGCGACGCCGCCGGCGAGGAGCCGGTCGGCTTCCTCTCCGCCTACCGGCTGCCCGCCGACCCCGCCACGCTCTTCGTGTGGCAGGTCGCCGTCGACCCGCGGGCCCGCGGCCGGCGCGTGGCAGGACGGCTGCTCGACGCCGTCGTCGACGAGGTGACGCGCGACGGCGGGCCCGCCGTCGCGCGGATCCACACCACCGTGACGACGGACAACGCGTCGTCGCGGCGCGTCTTCGCACGCTGGGCCGCCGAGCGCGGCGCGACGCTGCGCGAGACCACCGGCTACGCGGCCGCCGACTTCCCCGACGGGCACGAGGGCGAGCCGCTCCTCGTGATCGAGGGCTTCAGCCCCACCCGCTGACCCCGGTCGCCGGCCCCCATGGCCGGCGACCAGACCCCGGGCTGCGCCGGTTCGGCGCGCAGGTGACGACGCAGCCCCTCCACGACCCGATTCGCACCGGCGCGCACCACCTCAAGGAGTGTCCTTCGTGACAACCCCGACCGTCCCCACCACCGAGGCGTCCGCCGCCGACGACCCGACGGGCTTCACCGCCCTCGAGTCGGAGGTCCGCAGCTACTCGCGCTCCTGGCCCGTCGTGTTCGACCGGGCCGTCGGAGCGACGGTGTACGCCGAGGACGGCACCGAGTACCTCGACTTCTTCGCCGGAGCGGGCACCCTCAACTACGGGCACAACGACCCGCGGCTGAAGCAGGTGCTGGTCGACTACCTCACCGACGACCGCATGGTGCACACGCTCGACATGTTCACGGCGGCGCGCCGGGAGTTCCTCGAGACGTTCAGCGAGACGATCCTGCGGCCGCGCGGCCTGGACCACAAGGTCGTGTTCCCCGGTCCCGGGGGCGCGAACGCGGTCGAGGCGGCGCTGAAGCTGGCCCGCAAGGTGACCGGGCGCGAGTCGGTCATCAACTTCACGAACGCGTTCCACGGCATGACGCTCGGCGCCCTGTCCGTGACGGGCAACTCGATGAAGCGCGGCGGCGCGGGCATCCCCCTGGTGCACGCCACGCCGATGCCCTACGACGACTACTTCGACGGCGACGTGCCGGACTTCATGTACCTCGAGCGGCTGCTCGAGGACAGCGGCTCGGGTCTCAACACGCCCGCCGCCGTCATCGTCGAGACGGTGCAGGGCGAGGGCGGCATCAATGCCGCGCGGGCCGAGTGGCTGCGCGGCCTGGCCGACCTGTGCCAGCGCCACGACATCCTGCTGATCCTCGACGACATCCAGATGGGCTGCGGCCGCACCGGCAAGTTCTTCTCCTTCGAGGAGGCCGGCATCGTGCCCGACATCGTCTGCCTGTCGAAGTCGATCTCCGGCTACGGCCTGCCCATGGCCCTCACCCTGGTGCGCCCGGAGCTGGACATCTGGGAGCCGGGCGAGCACAACGGCACGTTCCGCGGGTTCGCGCCCGCGTTCGCGACGGCCGCCGAGGCCATCCGCCTCTACTGGTCCGACGACGAGCTGGAGCGCTCCACGACCGACAAGGGCGCGCTCGTCGAGGCGCACTTCAACTCCCTCGTCGCCCGGTACGGCGACGACGTCCTCGTCGCCAAGGGCCGCGGCCTGGCCCGCGGCCTGCAGACCCCCGACGGCGAGACCGCGAGCCGCATCTGCGACGAGGCGTTCTCGCGCGGGCTGCTCATGGAGACCTCCGGCCCCGACGGCGAGGTCGTCAAGCTGCTGCCGCCGCTGACGATCACCTACGACGAGCTGCAGCGCGGCCTGCGCATCATCAGCGACTCCGTCGCCGCCGTCCTGCCCGCACCGACGGTCTGATCGGCCGGCCCCACCCGAACCACCGCACCCGAACCACCGGAGGTATTACCCATGCTCGTGCGCACGCTCGACGAGATCACCGACACCGACGCCGACGTCAAGAGCGAGAACTGGCGCTCGAAGCGGATCGTCCTGGCGAAGGAGGGGGTAGGCTTCTCCGTGCACGAGACCACCCTGTACGCCGGCACCGAGAGCTTCTTCTGGTACGCCAACCACATCGAGGCCGTCTTCATCACGTCCGGCGAGGGCGAGATCGAGGACCTCGGCACCGGCGAGGTCCACCAGCTGAAGCCGGGCTCGCTGTACCTGCTGAACGACCACGACAAGCACAAGGTGCGCCCGCGCACCGACATCACGTGCGTGTGCGTGTTCAACCCGCCGGTCACGGGCCGCGAGGTGCACGACGAGAACGGCGTCTACCCGCTCGTCACCGAGCCGGAGACCGCCGCCGTCTGACCCTGCCCCCGCCGCCGTCTGACCCGGCACCCCCGCCCGGATCGTTGTGAGCGGGCGTTTGGCCCTGTTTCGTCGTCGAAACAGGGCCAAAC